>NZ_JBEZWL010000073.1:0-36815 GCF_040648015.1 Streptomyces sp. NPDC029216
AACGGCGCGCAGATCTCCATCAGGGCCTGCTCGAACTGGCCTGCAGCCTCATATGCCTTCGCCGCCTACGAACCTCATTCTGAAATGATCAGTTACACCGCGGACGCCTCGGCTGTACTGGTCGCCCGTGAGGGCGCTGCCATGACCTTGGATGGTCTGCGCGGGCGGAAGCTCGGAGTACAGCGGAACTCCGTTTTCGACCGGTATGCCATGCAGATGGCTCACCCCGCGGGCGTCAGCGTCGCCAGCCGTACTGGCGGACGAACCTCACTCTGCGGCAACTCGCTCCGCTGTTCGGGGTATCGAAGTCGGCCGCCGACCGCATCATCGACCATCTCGGGCCATCGCTCGCCCTCCAGCAGCGCAAGCGGTTCCGCAAGGACGCCGTGCTGATCGTGGACGGCACCCTGGTGCCCACCCGCGACCACACGGTGGCCGAGCAGTCGAAGAACTACCGGTACTCCACCAACCACCAGGTCGTCATCGACGCCGATACCCGGCTCGTCGTCGCCGTCGGCCGGCCGCTGCCCGGCAACCGCAACGACTGCAAGGCATGGGAGCTGTCAGGCGCGAAGGCCGCCGTCGGCAACACCACAGTGATCGCGGACGGCGGCTACCGGGGCACCGGCCTGGTCATCCCGCACCGCCGCGAACCCGGGCCAGACCCAACTCCCCACCTGGAAAGATGAACACAACACCTCCCACCGCAAGGTCCGAGCCCGCGTCGAGCACACCTTCGCCCGCATGAAGGCCTGGAAGATCCTGCGCGACTGCCGTCTCAAGGGCGACGGCGTACACCACGCCATGCTCGGCATCGCCCGCCTGCACAACCTCATCCTCGCCGGGTGACGGAAACGCGCTGGTCAACCACCATGCCGTAGATCATTTACGGGACAGCCCTTAGGGCCTGTGTGATGTCGTGATCATTCTTGGGTTCTCTCCTGTTCGCGGAGCGGAATCCGGTAGGACTGTGGTCGTGACACGCAGGCAACTCACCAATGCCCAGTGGAAGTTCATCGAGCCGTACCTGCCGATCGGTAGGTACGGCCCTTACCCGGGGCGGTTGCGGGAGCAGTTCGAGGGCGTGGCCTGGCGGTTCCGGTCCAGTGCCCAGTGGCGGGAGATGCCCGCCGAGTTCGGCCCGTGGGCCACCGTTTACGGGCGCTTCCGCGTCTGGCGGGACGCCGGTGTCTTCAACGCCCTGCTCGAAGGCCTGATCACGGAAGGGGCACAGGTGGGAAGAACGGACTTGTCGCTGGTCAGCGTGGATTCCACAACGGTCCGCGCCCACCACGACGCGGCGGGGATGCGCGTCAGTGAGCACCTGATGGAGGCCCTGGAAGAAGCCGCGCAGGAGCAGGAAGCGGCCCGACAAAAGGGGGCGGACCGGAAGAACAGAACGGACGGGCAGAGCGCCGGCTCATCCGACGTAAACGCAAGCTCCGCCTGAAAAAAGCCCTGCTCGGCAGGTCCCGGGGCGGACTCACCAGCAAGATTCATCTCGCCGCAGACCGCAGCTGCCGTCCGCTGTCGCTGGTGTTGACCGCCGGACAGGCCGGGGACAGCCCGCAGTTCATCCCCGTGCTTGCGAAGGTGAGAGTTCGCCTGCCCGTCGGCCGTCCCCGCACCAGACCCGGCGCGGTGGCCGCGGACAAGGCCTACTCGTCCCGCGGCAACTGTTGCTATCTGCGCAGACGCGGGATCAAGGCGGTCATCCCGGAAAGCGGGACCAGGACGCCAACCGCAAGAAGAAGGGCGCGCGAGGCGGCCGACCCTTCAGCCACGACGCCGACCTCTACAAGGACCGAAACACGGTCGAGCGACTGATCAACAAGCTGAAAGCCTGGCGAGGCATCGCCACCCGCTACGACAAGACACGCGAGAGCTACCTCGACGGCCTCCACCTGCGTGCCGCAATGATCTGGATCGACGACCTGATCAAGACCACCGAATGATCACGACATCACACAGGCCCTAAGGCGCCTGCGAGGCCGGAGCGCCGGGATCGCGGGGCCGTGGCAGGATGCGCCAGGCCGGTTCCACGGGGAGCACGTGGCCGGCCATCGACTGGCGGTCGCCCCCGAGGGCCGCGCGGGAAGGCGGGGCCAGCAGGTGCTGGGTGGTGTCCGGTGGAGCTCGACCATAAGGTCGTGACCAAGTAGCGGTGGGGCTCGGAGCGGAGTGTTCGAGGGCGTGCGGCAGGTCGGTCGTGTCTCCCACCATTTCGAGGACGACCCTCCGGCCGCACTGGCTGCTACCTTCGCCCACATGAAAGCGCTGGTGTACGACAACGCATTCCGTGAGCGCGCCCGGCGCAAGCAGGCCTGGGGTTTCTGTCTGTTGGCCGCCTCCGCCGGCATCTGGATCTGGATCGCCGCCCAGTTGCTGCTCCCCTACTCCGTGACGGGACGCGACGACGCTAAGTGCCAGTCCCGGGTGTTCTACCCGAAGCAGACCGAACGGGGCCGCCCCTACGAGGGCTACGCCGACGCCGAGGGCACCCGTTGCGCCGCCGAACGCGACTGGGCCGGGCTCCTCGCCCTGCTGCTGCTCTCGCTCCCGACGGCCGTGGTGGGCACGGTCCTCTACACCTCGGGTAGTACCGGGCATCGACTCAGCGAACACGCGGCAGAGGTCAACAGGCTGAAGGAGTTCTCGGCTCAGCGTGGCACGGAGCGTTCGGGCACGCACGTCTGTGCGGACGGCGGACGGCTTCACAACCCGTGAACAAAGCCACCATCCGGGTCGGGTATCGCGCTCAGCCTCAGTTGGAGGTCCACGTCGGGCGCTGCTTTCCCCGTGCGGCAGGAGGGTACCGTCGGCCCGGCGGCAGGTTGACCGTGGTGCCGTTGTCGGTGAGCCTGGCCGGGGTGTTCGTGCTTATGACTGGTCCCATGCCTCGATGGTCAGTACCTGGTCTGCAGGGCAGCTGGCCATGAGGTCGGTGTTCCACTCCATGAGGCGGTGGGCGGTTCGGGCAGGGTTCGGCGGTCCGTCGGCGAGTAGCGGCAGCGCTTCACCAGCGCGGGTGGTCCAGCGGCTGGGGTACCCACTGACCTCCAGTTGTTCGGCCTTGCCGGCCTCGACGAGTTCCGTGAGCCAGTTCAGTGCCCTCACGTGGGTGTCTTCCCAGCGTGCCAGAACGGCGGTGCTGTGACCGTACCGGCTGCGGTCCAGTTCCTCCGGGGTCCGGCACCATATGGTGATCTGCCAGCCAAGCATGTCGTGTTTTCCTCTCTGTCCGGGGTAGGGAACGTAAGGAGCCAAGCATATGGTTCGCCGTCAGGTCGATCTTGCCGGTGGTCGGGTGACAACGCACGTGACGTGATCAGTTGTTGCTCGAACTCGGCTGGTGTGAGGTAGCCGAGCGCGGAGTGCGGACGGCACCGGTTGTAGTACGACAGCCAGCGGAACAGCTCGAGCCGGGTCTGTGCCGTCGAGGTCCAGCGCCCGCCGTGTGGGGGGTGGAAGGGAAAGCTGCTGCCGGTGGGGCTGGCGTCGGCGAAGCCCTCCCCGACCCCGCCCGGACCGCGTCGGCCGACAAGCGCCCCGCCGCGGCGGCGGGGCGCACGGCTTCAGGGTCGGCAGCGGCGGACGTAGTACTGCCAGGTCAGGGCGGTCAGAAGCGGGCCCCACAGGACGAACAGGCCGCTGGTCACGGCCGCGAGCAGCGCCCACCCCCCGTTCGCGAACTCCCGTGCGGGCACGCCCGCGAGGCCGAAGGTGCCGAGGACCCAGTCGGCGAGCAGGGCGAGGGCGACCAGCGATGCGAGTGCCGCCGGGGCGATCACCACGGCCGGCGGGACCGGTCGGCCGCCGAGCAGCGGGACCCGGTCCGGCACCACCTCGCCCCAGCCGCGCACCAGGGCGAAGCAGCTCAGCGCGGCGAGCTCCGACAGGATGCTGAGCCCGAAGATGTACGGAACGCTGAGCCAGAGCGAGTCCGGGAAGGGCCCGTCGTCCCGCAGCCCCATCGGGAAGTGGAAGGCGAATGGCAGCCGCCACAGGCACACGGGCAGCATGAGCAGCGGGATCGCCCGCGCGGTCCGCTCGGCCCAGCGCGGCACCGGGCGGGCAGTGGCCCGCCGGGCCGCCACGGCTTCTCCGGCCGCATTCTCCGGGGCCGTGCCGACCTGCCGTTCGCTCTTCGTCTCTGTCGTCTCTGTCGTCTCGCGCATGGGACCAGCCTCCGCACCGGAGCGTCCCGGATCATCGGGCTGGGGTATGCAACGGCCTCCCCCGTGCGGGGGAGCCGGGGTGCTACCCGCGCAGTGGGCACAACAACCCGGCCCCCGAACGCCTGGCGCCGGTCGAAGAGCAGCCCCTGGGCCGGCGGCATCAGGGCGTAGCCCGGTCCGGCGGCCGGGGGGTGAGGATGCGGCGCAGGACGGCTTCGACGTCGGCGCGGGTGGGGGGTGTGGCTGCCGGCCAGGCCGGCGTCACCACCACACCGCTCGCCCCCGGCAGGTAGCGGTCAGCCGCCCGCACCCGCGCCGCCACCGCCAGCAGGGCGGTGCCGGCACGGTCAGCCGGCCCCCCGACACCCCACCGTCCGATCCCGCCAGGCCGGCCAGCGCCTCGGCATCCTCGTCGGTGGCCCACCCTGACAGGCGGTCCTCGCCCCCGGCCTCGGCGGACAAGTCCAGTGAGGTGTGGTGCGGTTGCGCCGGATCAGCAGCTGACGGTAGCCCGGCGCCGGGCCGGCGTGGTCGATGACGGCCCAGTCGTAGAAGCGGTGGCCTTCGCGCCGCGTCCGGTCGACAGTTTCTGCCTGGCCCGCTTCGGCAGCTTCACCGCCAGCGCGTCGGCGCGGAACTTTCCTGCTTTGGTGGCACTTCGGCCGAGCAGGCCACGGCGAGCACATCGCCCATGCTGCGTTCCTCCAGAGCCGCCCTCAGCTTCGGGTTGCCGCCGTACACCTCGTCGCCGGTTACCCAGTCGATGCGCTGTCCGGCGTCCAGGAACCGTTCGATCATCACGCGGGCCAGCTCCGGTTTGGTCGCGAAGACGGTGTCCTCGCCCAGCCCGGCCGCCTGGCATCGCTTGGGGTCGGCCGTCCAGCAGCGTGGGACGTACAACTCCCGGTCCCCGCCGCGTGCCCGCGGGCGCCCGCATAGACGAGCAGCCTGCGCGAGCATCGGCTCCACCGGCGGCCTGAGCACCATTCGCGGTCCTCCCTCGCACCCTCCACCTCCAGGGTCGGCCGAACCCGTCGGGGCGTCCTGCCGCCCCATCCGTCCAGGGATCTGTGACTGAGCGTCGCAGTTGGCCAGGGTGGCGGAGCGGGGGTCCTCCTCCACGGTCCACTCAGTCTCGAAGCCCATCCGCAGCTCGATGCCGCGGGCCTCCGCTTCGCGGCTCATGCGGCGGGCGAAGGAGCGCTGGCAGCCCTCGTACGGTGTGCCGTCCTGGCCGTACCGGTCCGCCGGCGCCCAGGCCCAGCCGGGGGATCACGGCGCGCGGCCCCGGCCCCGTACCGCCGGCTCCAGCGGTCGGGGTGTCAGCCCTTGACGATGATGTAGATGACTCCGGCGACGGTGAAGTACCCCAGGTAGGCGCCGAGCACCACGCCCACCATCGCGAGGAGCTTGGCGGGTGTGCCGAACGGCTTGCGGGCGAGGGAGAGGTTCACGAAGAGGCCCGCCGCCCCGAAGGCGCCGCCTATCAGCCCTCCGAACGGCAGCAGCAGGATCGGCACGATCGAGAGCACGAGCTGCCACCAGGTGAGCCCACGGAACTTGGCCCACGGGGCCGGCTTGCCGAGCGAGTTCTTTCCGAGATCGGGGAGCTGCTGCATGGGTGGGAACCCTTCGTGGTGTCGTGGTGGTGGATCGTCGGAATGCGGGGGGCGGGTCGGCCTTGGAGTGACCCCCGAAAATCGGACACCTGGACGCTGGATGTTTCGTCATCCAGGGGAAGTGATCCAAGGTGGCAAAGCGGAAGAACTACCCGGAAGAGTTCAAGCGGGACGCGGTGGACCTGGTGCGGTCCTCGCCGGTGCGTTCCCTCACCGACATCGCCCACGGCCTGGGTATCCATCTGGAGACCCTGCGCAAATGGGTCCGCGAGAACCTGGCCCGCGCCCAGGCGGCGGGAGTGACGCCGGCATTTCGCACGGGAGACGACACGGTGATCCGCTTACGTTTCGTCGACGAGCACCGGAACGCCCACAGGGTGAAGCGGATGTGTGACGTTCTCAGATGGGACCGCTCCGGCTACTACACCTGGCACCAAAACAAGGAGGCGCGACGGGAGAAGGCCGACGAGGAGGAGGGTCTGGCCCGCCGCATCCGGGAGATCCACACCGATTACCGGGGGCCTACGGGGCCTGCGGATCACCCGGAAACTCTGGGACCAGCGGCACGTGGTGAACCGCAAACGTGTCGCACGGATCATGCGGGAGCGTGAGATCGTCGGGATAACGCGGCGGAAGTCGCGGTCGCTGACGAGACAGGACCGCACGGCGCCGCCGGCACCGGATCTAATTCCGCGGGACTTCACCGCGCCGCTGCCCGGGCTGAAGTTCGTCGGGACCTGTCTGCCGACGGCAGAGGGATGGCTGTATCTGGCGACGGTGATCGATCTGTGCACGCGAGACGTCGTGGGCTGGTCGATGGCCGACCACATGCGCACCGAGCTGGTCGCAGACGCCATCCGGATGGCCCGTGCGGGCGGGCACACGGCGGGCACACGGCGGGCAACACGGTCTTTCACTCCGATCGCGGATCGCAATGCACGTCCCATCAATTCCGTGCTCTCCTGAGCGAGTTGGGCCTCCGGCAGAGCACCGGCCGGACTGGTTCGTGCTTCGACAACGCCGCCGCGGAGAGCTTCTTCGCCGTCCTGAAAGCAGAGATCGGCACGACGGTCTGGGAAACCCTGGCGCAGGCTCGGCAGGACGTCCGGTGGATCGCGGAACATTACAACCGGGAGCGGCTCCACTCGACCATCGGCTACATCACGCCGTACCAGGCCAGGGTCCGCCGGCATCAACGGCTGGAGCTCGCGGCATAGAACGGAAGTGTCGGGACCTGAGGGGTCACTTCAGACCCGCGCGGCACCTTCCGTGGCGACATGGGCAAGCGACTCGAGCCGGGACCGCGGTCAGCGTGCCGCGCCCCCTTTCGCGGTGCCTGCTTCCCTCCACGCGACCTGTGGGTGCGCCTGCCGAGCATGCTGGTGGCGTTGTGCCCAGCGGACAGCAAGCGGTGCTGCCAGTCCCGTCAGGGTGAACAGCGCTCCAGCGGCGTACCATCCGGGCCGGCCCCAGGTGATGCAGAGTGAGATGAGCAGGGCCGGGCCGAGGGCTTCGGCCAGGCCGGCGCCGAGGCCGAACACACCGAGGTACTGGCCGGTGGCGTGCTGTGGGGCGAGGGCGAAGGACACCTCGAAGCCTGCGGCGGAGTGCCACAGCTCGCCGATCGTGTGGATCACCATCGCGGCCATGAGCAGCGCGGCGGCGGCCCACGCCGGAATACCGGCACACAGAGGGACCAACGAGCAGGAGACGAGAAACGCCACGCCGGCTCGGCGGTAGGCGGCTCCGCCGGCCGCTGGGGAATCGATGCCGCGGCCGGCTCGTATCTGGAACGCAATGACGATGACGGTGTTGATGAGCATGGTGCCCGAGATGAGCCAGCGCGGGGCGGTGGTGGCCGTGACCAGCCAGAGGGGGACGGCCACGGTAAGGACCTTGAACTGGACGGCCATGATGCCGTCGAGGGCGGTGAGCAGGAGGTAGGGGCGGTCCCGCAGGGCGAGCCAGCGGAGGCCGCCGGTGGCAGGGACGGGTTCGGCCGGCGGCAGGCGGATCAGGATCGCTGCGGAGGCCGCGAAGGCGACCGCGTTGCCGACGACCAGGAGTCGGTAGGCGGGGAAGGTGCCCAGCTGGACGGCCCAGCCCGCCAGCAGAGCACCGAGGGAGATGCCCACGTTGGTCACGGCACGGAGATAGGCGCGGAATGCCTGCGGTCGGCCTCCTCCGTAGTGCCTGATGAGTGGACTGCGTGCGGCCAATCCGGCCGCTTTGGCGCCCATGGCCGTGCCCACCACGAGGGCGAACAGCCAGAAGTTGTCCGCCAGTACGAAGCCGGCAGTGGCCAGCGCCTGGACGACGAGGGTGACCGCATAGACACCGCGCGCTCCGCGCCGGTCCGCGAGATGACCGACAGCGATGCCCACGGCCAGCGAGAGGACGCCGGCGATGCCGAGTCCGAGGCCCACCTGGCTTGCCGGAAGGCGGACGGCCTCGGTGAAGTACAGGACTCCAGCGGTCAGATAGAGACCGCTGCCGACGGTGTAGACGAAGTTCGAGGCGGCGATGACGCGCTGTGGTCCGGATTCCGGCACCAGGGGCATGAGGCGGCTCCGCATCCAGGGGTGAAAGTAAGGACTGGTCTAGCTTTCCGCTTATTACGTGCAATAGCAATAGACTTGCAGCAAGTGGACCTTGCGGTGCGCCGGTCACCGGCGACCGAACTCGGGAGCGGGGGCGTATGGGGGAGGTTCGCCGGCGAACCGACACCGCCTCCTGCCGGGTGACCGGCTGGGCAACACCCGAACGCCTCGGCACCGGCCTGGCCGCCGACGCCCTCACGGCCGCCTGCCGGCAACGCGCCCAGCCGGGCCGGTGATCTTCCGCTCCGACCGCGGCATCCCGTGCACCTGCCACGCCGCCGCCCGCCCGGCAGCCCGCCTCGGCACCCGCCCCTCCGTCGGACGCACCGGCGTCCGCCGGGGCAACGCCCTCACCGAACCCTTCGTCAGCGCACTGAACGCCGGACGCGTCACCCGCCACACCTCGCACACCACATTCCGAATGCTCCGGTCCGGCTTCTTGCTGTGCCGCCGTCGGCAGCGGTCGCGGCCCGGCGGCGGGTGGGGGGAGGACGCGGTGGGGTGTCCGAAGCCCCGGGTACGTTCTTCGTCATGAACGATCAAGAGAAGTACCGGTCTTCGCTCCACGAATTCGAGACCTGGGAGCCCCTGCTGCGGCTCCTGCGGGCGGAGAACGCGGAGCGGCTCGCCGCCCCGGGCGGTCGGGTGATGGGCCGTATCACCCGGAGCGGTTGGAGCGTGCCCCTCAAGCAGATGCACAACGCCGGCGTGCAGAGGGTGCACGACATCCTGGTGAAGGACGACATCAACGCGGTGACTTTCGTGATGGAGTTGGAGACGACGGGACGCACCCGGCTCCACCTCCTCGTGCCCAGCGGGGCGGTGGAGCTCGGCATCGGGTTCAATCCGGGGGCGCTCGTCCTGGTCGAGGACGCGCTGCCGGAGCCCTGGCGGCGCCTTCCGGAGCCGACGCCGGAGGCGGTGCCCGCGCCGTCGGCGGACCCGGCGCTGCTCGAAAGGACGTTGCGCGGACGTCTGCCCGGCGCCGTCGGCGCCACCGACGCCGAGATCGCGGCGGCCGAGTCGCGTCTGGGCATCGCCCTGCCCGAGGAGCTCAAGGCGCTCTACCGGGTGACGCGTGCCGAGTGGGCGGACTGGAGCGGCGACTACGGGGCGTCGAGCCGCCATTCCGAGGCGGTCCGCTGCGAACTCTTCAACCTGGAAGGGCTGTACGTCGCCGATGCCGCGGCCCGCGAGTGCCCCTGGTCCTACGCGGCGATGGAGGCGGTCGAGACGCGGCCCTTCGCCGCCGTGCAGGGGTTGGCCGGCTCGCCGGGCTGGATCGCGTTCGGCGACAACGGGGGCGGCGACCGGCTGGCCGTCGATCTGACGCCGGGTCCTCACGGGCACATCGGGCAGGTCATCCTCATATCCCACGAGGAGAACATCGGCGCCCGCCTCGTCGCCGACTCCCTGACCGACCTGTTGCTGGACCGGTCCGCCGCGGAATCCGGCGGCGTGGAGCCCCACGCGCCGGCCGCGACGTCGTTCGCGTACGACCAGGAGAGCCTCGGGAGCGCCGTGCACCTCGGCCTGGAAGCCCTGACCATCGGCGCGCGGGCCGGCCGGCCGGTCGGCCTCGCGCCGCTCATGGGGCTGCCCCGACTGCGGTCCCTCGCCGCGCACCCCGGGGCCCTCGCCGACCCCAAGGAGATCGCGGGGCTCACCGGGCTCGAATACCTGGAGCTGGGATCCCAGGAGTGGGACGCCCTCCTCGATGCCGACGCCGTCCCGCAGGGCCTGTTGGCGGCCGCCGTCAACGGGCCCTTCGACGAGGATCCCCTGGCCGTCGCCGGCCTCGCCAACGAACTCCTCGCCCTGTGGGGCAGGCCCCGCATCGCCCAGACCGTCGTCGAGGGCGACCTCGGTCCGGCAGCCCAGTAGGGGACTGTGAATCGTTCGGTGTAACTCCCGATCACGGAGGATGCACCGACGACCAGTGAGAACGTGACCGAGGCCGAGATCGGCGGGGAGGTCAAGCCGCATCCGGCAAGGGCGGTGGATGACCGGCTGATCGACGAGTTCAGGCCCCGGCGGCCGTTCGGAGTTTCCTGCGCGTGCACCGCGACCCGCCGCGCCCCGGAGCGTACGGCGCCGCTCCGGACGGACGTATGCGCTGTCGGAACGGTGCCGGTGCGCTGTCGGGAAAACCGGTGCCCGTCCGTCGGCCTAGCGTGACGCCGGAACGGACCGAAGGCCGTCCGTCCACCACGCAGGAGGTTTCCGGAGGGTGTCCACTATGCCGGTCGGGCGGCTGCTGTCCCGCGCCACCGGGAACGCGGCGGACCTCGTCGTCCGCAACCGCGAAGACCCACACGGGCGACCCGCCCCGCCCCGCCGCCCAGGCGATCGCCGTCCCCGACGGGCGTGTGCTGGAGCTGCGCCGGGACGGCGTGCGCAGCCTCCGCGAGGGCCTGGCGATGCTGCGCGAGCAGGCGCCCCGTACCCTCGGGGCGGCGCCCCGGCCCGGCCGGTGGACCCTGTCCGTGCCGGCCGTGTTCCTCGGCGCGGCCACCGTGGCGCCGGGGCGGCCGGCGCTCCCCGTTCGGGTGGGCGGAGGGCCCGTACGGGGTCAGCGGGCGGGCGTGTCCCGTACCGGGTGCTTGCTGAGGATCGAGACCCGGTTGAAGGCGTTGATCGTGATCGCCACCCAGAGCACGGCCGAGATCTCGTCGTCGTCCAACACCTCACGCGCCTGTGCGTACGCACGCTCCTGGGCGAGGGCGTCGGCGGGGTGCGTGGTGGCCTCGGCGAGAGCGAGGGCCGCGCGCTCGGGGGCCGAGAAGAGGTCGGTGTCCCGCCAGGCCGCGAGCACGCCCAGGCGCCGGGTGGTCTCGCCGGCGCGCAGGGCGGCGCGGGTGTGGACGTCGAGGCAGAACGCGCAGCCGTTGAGCTGGGAGACCCGCAGGTTGACCAGCTCGACCAGGATCCGGTCGAGGCCGGCCCCGGCGGCCGTGGCGCGGACGGTGTCCGCGGTCTTGACCAGCGCCTGGTACGCGGAGGGGTTCTGCTTGTCGAGGTAGATCCGGCCGTTGGTCCGGTGGGCTGCCGTGGTCTGCGCCGTCTCGGTCATGGTGGGCTCCTTCGTCTGTTGTCCTGGGTCGTCTTCGGGACTACGATCGCCGATAGTTGTTGAAAACAAAACTACTTTGGTGGGAGGGGGGCCAGGAGATGGATCACACGGAGGTCGGGTTCGAGGCCGAGGTCGAGGTCCTCACCGCCCGCGGCGTCCCGCTGGGCGGCCCGCGGGCGATGAGCGTACGACGCACCCTGCCGCAGCGGGCCCGGACGCTCATCGGGGCCTGGTGCTTCGCCGATCACTACGGCCCCGACCGGGTCGCCGACTCCGGCGGCATGGACGTGGCGCCCCACCCGCACACCGGACTCCAGACCGTCAGCTGGCTGTTCAGCGGGGAGATCGAGCACCGCGACAGCCTGGGCACCCACGCCTTCGTGCGGCCCGGCGAGATCAACCTCATGACCGGGGGCCACGGCATCAGCCACACCGAGGTCTCCACCCCCGGCACCACCGTGCTCCACGGCGTCCAGCTGTGGGTGGCCCTCCCCGGCGAACACCGCCACGCGCCCCGCGAGTTCCAGCACCACGCACCTGCGCCGGTCCGCGTCGACGGCGCGGAACTGCGGGTCTTTCTCGGCACGCTCGCCGGTGACACCTCGCCCGTCCGCACCTTCACCCCGCTCCTCGGCGCCGAGGTCCTGATCGACGCCGGAGCCACCCTCGCCCTCGACGTCGACCCCGGCTTCGAACACGGGCTCCTCGTCGACGAGGGCGACGTCCGCCTCGGCACCACTCCCCTGCGCCCCGCGGAACTCGGCTACGCCGCCCCCGGCCGCACCACCCTCACCCTCACCAACAACTCGGACCGCCGGGCACGGACGGTCCTGCTGGGCGGCCCGCCCTTCGAGGAGGAGATCGTGATGTGGTGGAACTTCATCGGCCGCAACCACCAGGACATCGTCGAGGCACGGGAGGAATGGGAACGGGCCTCCGACCGCTTCGGCAGCGTCGACGGCTACCCCGGCGGCCGGCTACCGGCCCCCGCCCTGCCCAACGCCGTGATCACCCCCCGCAAGAACCCCTCCCACCGCTGAACACCGCACCGAAAGGCCCGTCATGAGCGACAAGACCACCATCACCCCCGTCGTCCGCCGCGTCGACGCCCGCCACCGCTACGAGATCCTCGTCGACGGCGAACACGCCGGCCTGACCGCCTACCGCGACCGCGACGACCAGCGGGTCTTCTTCCACACCGAGATCGACGACGCCTACGCCGGCCAGGGACTCGCCGCGATCCTCGTCGAACAGGCCCTGACCGACGTCCGCACCGCCGGGATGCGGATCGTGCCCGTCTGCCCGTACGTGGCCAAGTTCCTCACCAAGAACCAGGAGTTCGCGGACATCACCGACCCCGTCACCCCCGAGGTCCTCACCTGGCTCGACGCCCGACTGGGGCGCTGACTTCTGGACGGGAGAGCACGTACGGTGTCGCGGGGCGCGGCGTGACCACGAGGAGAACGCGTCACCGCGGTCAGCCTCGAGCACTCCACCGTCCCCGACGGCGCCTGCGAGGTGACCCTGCCGACAGCGCGCCGGGGCGGCCCCGGCCACGAAGACGACGTGGAGGTGTGGGGCGAAGGGCGTCCTGGAGAGTGCCGCGGCCTTCCCCGGCCACCTCGGACACGGGCTCTTGCGCTCCCCGCCGCCCGAATGGGTGGCCTGGTTCGCCGACTGCCGGGGAGACCACCACACCGAGATCGCCCGGCGCACGGCGACCGGCATGGAAACCTGGTTCGTCGGCGAGGACCTCGAGACCCGTGTCCGTGGACTGCCAGGCCCGTGCGTCCGAGCGTTTGATCTTCCTCGACGGGGTGAAGGCCGGGACGCGGACGAAGACGACGCGGGTCAGCCGGGCCCCTGCGCCGATCCGTTCGTCGACCAGGTCGGACAGTTCACGGACCAGGTGGCGCCGTCAGCATGCCGCAGTGGCCCCAGCCCGAGGTGGCGGACGTGAACGCGACCTGTCCGTTGAACAGGACGCAGGTGCCGCGGGCGTCGAGACGCACCGGGCCGGCGTAGTACTTGTAGTCCGGCTTGCTGTCCCAGGCACCCTTGTTGTCGCCGGCCCGGAACAGCCCCACGGCGATGAGCTGCGGGGTACCGATGCCGCTCTTGGGCACGGTGTACGCGCAGTTCTGGCCGGTGGCGGCGCGTTGTAGGAGAGGTAGGTGTACCCGGTCGCGAAGTCCAGGGTGTCGACCTTGGTCCCCTCGCAGACCGGTGCGGCGGCCCGCGCGGAACCGGCCGCGCCGATCACCGGCCCCGTCAGGGCGAGGACGGCGGCGGCCGCCGCCACCGCGCCCCGCCGGATCAGTGATGAGCTGCTGGCGTTCTACGACTTCCCTGCCGAGCACTGGATCCATCTGCGGACGACCAACCCCATCGAGTCGACCTTCGCTGCCGTCCGTCTGCGGACCAAGGTCACCAAAGGCGCCGGCTCCCGGGCCGCCGCCCTGGCGATGGTCTTCAAGCTCGTCGAGTCCGCCCAGGCCCGCTGGCGAGCCGTGAATACACCCCGCCTCGTTGCCCTCGTCCGCGCTGGGGCCCGCTTTGAAGGCGGCCAGCTCGTTGAACGGCCGCAGAGGACCGCGGCGTGAATTGGGTGGCGGACCTGCCTCGAAGTTCGAGAACATCCGGTCATGTTGGATGGCACGGCAGGACAGGACCTTCCGGTCGGCTTCGGCTTCCGGCCGTATCGCGGCGACGAGGACCACGGCGCCATGGCCGCGGTGCGGCTCGGGTGTGTTGAAAGGGACCGGGTCGATGTCCATTCGGTAGTGGAAGGGCTCCCGACAGCGGCCGAGATCGCCGAAGCTTCTGCCAAGTTGGAGGAGCCGTCCAAGAACCAGATCCTGGTGGTGCTCGACGGGAGCGTCGTCGGCTACTCGACGATCCGGTGGTGGCAAGAGCGGGACGATACGTGGCTGTACCTGCACCGCGGCCACCTCTTGCCCGAGCATCGCGGCCAGGGCATCGGCTCAGCCATGCTGAGCTGGGCCGAAGAGCGGATCCGCCAGCTCGTCAAACAGCATGGAACGGCGCGGACGGCAGTGATCGGCGCGAACGCCATGGCCTCCGAGCAGGACGCCACGGCACTTCTGGGCGCAGCCGGCTACCGATGTGTCTTCAGCCTGGTCGAGTTGGAGCTGGGCGATCTGCAGCAGGTGCCCGAGCCGGGCAGTGAGCTGCCAGCCGGGATACGGACCGGGCCGATCGGGACAAGCCACTACCGTGCAGCCTGGAGGACTGTCGTCGATTCGTACGCGGACACCGGCTTCACTCAGAGATGGCCTTTCCAGGACTTCGTCGACACTGCCGACCCGGCGTGCTGGAGGGCTGCCTGGAACGGGCAGGACATGGTCGGCGTCGCCCTCTGCTCCATCCGCCGTCACGACCACACCGTGGGCGAGGTGGAAGAGCTGAGTGTCCGGACGGACCAGCGACGCCTCGGAATCGGCCGGGTCCTGCTGCTGGACGGGCTGCGGAGCCTTCGCGAGCAGGGTGCAACGACCGCTCGGCTGTTCACGGGCACGGCAAATCCGCACCGGTCCTACGACCTTTACGAGAGTGTGGGGTTCCGGCGGCGGAACGAGTACGTCCGCTACCGCAAGCCGCTTGCTTGATCGACCGGCCATTGGGCTGTCGGGTCAGTCCACAGCATTTGACAATGCCTCCGGTGTCGCTCTTGTCCCACTGCTGGACACGGGCGCCGTTGCGAGTAGAGGAGTCCTCCACTTCCAGGACATTTCCGGACCCGTAGTTGGTGATGTGCCAGTTCCCGTCATAGGCCTTGATCCAGAGCATGCCCCTGGCCTGCGGGTTGCAGGTCCACTGCTGGGCGTGGGCGCCGTTCTCGGTGCTGGAGTTCTCGATCTCCAGGCACATCCTGCTGTTCCGGTTGATGAACGATGTTGAGCTGGCGTTGCTCGCCGTCGGCGTCAGTACGACCAGCGACCCTGCGGCCACGGCCATGGCCGCAGCCCTTCCCGTGAACTTCACAGCGGGCCTATCGAACAAAAACACGACGACCGTAGTGACGTTGCCGTTCGCGCGCGAACAGCAGACGCTTCATTGCCGGGAAGCCCCCCCGTGCACTGTCGTTGCGCCCCGGCACCCACTCTCCACGTCCGCGAAGCCGTGATCAATGCCAAGATCATCTACGAGCGGTGCGTCGCACTCACCAATCAACAACCACAAGGGGAAACGACCGTGGAACGGCACGAGATGGAGGCGTTCCTGACGCTGGCCGAGGAAACTCCACGTCCGCCGTACCTCTGAGCGCCTCGGTCTGGCGCAGGGCCGGGTCAGCCAGACCATCCAGAAGCTGGAACGCCGCATCGGAGCCCCGCTGTTCGAGCGCACCAGCCGCAAACCGGCCCTGACCCCGGTGGGTGTGAAACTGCGCGACGACCTCCCGCCCGCCTACCAGGGGATAGCCGAACTCCCCGTCAACGAGCCCGACCTGGCGGTCAGCCGTAGAGGCGTCACCTTCGCGTCCGCGCGAGCTGAGCAGCACTACGCCCGCCCCGATACCGTCTGGCTCGTCCGGGCATTCCTCCAGACCATCTACGCGGAGGCTCGATGTCCGCCGCAGTGACCATCACGTCCAGCAGCAGGCCGAGGATGTCGACCACGACGTGCCGCTCGCACCACGTCCGGCATGGCCCGGTGGCAGTACGCCTCCGGCTGCCCGCCGCGGCCCCGCAGCCAGCCCGGCACCGGCAGCAGCGGCCGGACCACGGCCCACTCCGCATCCGTCATGTCCGAGGGATACCGCCGAACACGTTCCGAGTGATCGGCCGCATCCCGAACCGGTGAGCGACGCAATCACACGACGGAGCTGCCGAGTTGAACTCCACCGGTGCGGGCACGTACAACTGCGGCAAGAGGGTCCCCTGGATCTCGGTCGGCTTGGCGACCCCGAGCTACCAAGAGGCCCTGTTCCCGTGCCCACAGCCAGCCGCGATCACCCGATCGAGACTCCCGTCCGACGGCCGCCCCTCAAGATCGGAACGACAACAGCTACTCACGCCGGCGGGGACACCGCCGTCTTCCGGCGCCGGTAGTAGTGCACAGTGACCGCGCCCAGCAGCGGCCCCCAGAGGAGCAGCGGTGCGTAGGCGAGGTTAAGCAGCCACAGCCCCCAGGTGGTGGCCTCCATGTCGGCATTGAGCGAGGTGTAGACGAACAGCACGCCGAAGACCGTCGCCGCCAGAGCGCCGAGCCCCGCCATGATCGTGCCGAGCGCGATCGGGACTCTGCGCCCGCGGAGATACGGGATCCAGCGCGGCCAGGTCTCGCCCCAGCTTTGGACGAGGCCCAGAGTGAGGAACGCGAACAGCTCGGAGACCAGGCTGAGGCCGATGAGGGCGAATGATCCCCACCCGGGGGCACCCATCTGGTCATATTCGGACTGCGCCAGTCCCACCGGGATCCCCACGGCGATAGCAAGTCGCCACAGCGCCGACGGCACGTTGGTTAACGCGGCGCCCAACGCTGCGCAGCGGGCCCACGTCGGCACTTGAGGCAATGCGTTCATTCTCAGCATGGGATCCAAGCTGGCCGACGTGCACACCGTCACACATCAGACTTCGGTTCGATCTTCCTCATTCCCACCGCGTATCCGTGTATGGCAGACCGGACCCTCCAGCCCACGTCCAGTGGCCCGCGCAGTGCACCACACCGAGCCTCCGTCAACTTGAAGTCGCAGGTCAAAAGGGTGGCGTGCCCGACTGTCGGGGTCGGTCTGTTCGCCGGTTTCTGCTCGGCGTGGTTGCTTCGCGGAGCCTTCTTCGATCCTGTACACGCTGGGTCGGCGGGGTAATTCCTCCGACCCCACGACCAGAGCCACCAGTGCCACCCCTCGTGTGAAAACTCCGCAGGTCACCCGATATAGGACGCACGCTGTCCTATATGGAGGGCATTCTTCCGCTAGGACTTCTCGAAGCGGGCTGTGCCCCTGAGGAGCTCCGGCCCTTCTGCCCGCGTCCCCTCTTCGAGGAGTGATCTCTGATGAAGCCCCCTGCCATCTCCCCGTGCCTGGGAGTCTCCGACACCCAGGCGGCCGTCGACTTCTACGAGAAGCTCGGCTTCACCGCCCTGCCCGCCGGCAACGACCCGGACGACGACCTGCGCATCCTCCTCTTCGACGGCGAGTTCGCGCTGATGGTCTACCGCGACGAGCACCTGCGCGGCTGGCTGCCCGTCCTCAAGGACACCCCGGTCGGAGCGTTCGGCATGTTCTACCTCGCCGTGGACGACTTCGACACCTACGTCGAGCGCATCCGCCCCCTGGTCACCGTCCAGAAGGACGTCATGGAGCACCAGGGCCAGAAGCTCTTCTACTTCACCGACCCCGACGGCTACGTCATCGCCGTCACCCAGAAGCAGACCTGGTGACCGCCATGACCGAGAACAACGCAGCCGCTACCGGCGCGGTGAAGTGCGCGGCCTTCTGGGGACACGACGGCAAGGCGCTCGCCGCCTTCTACGCCGCCGCCCTGGGCTGGAACGTCACCCAGACCTTCGGTGACACCGCGGCCATGATCAGCGACGGCACCACCACGTACGTCTTCTACACCGCCGAGTCCTTCAAGGCGCCGGACTGGCCCGCGGACGAGCTCGTCTTCCACCTCGACCTGACCTTCGCCGACGTGGAGGCCGCCGAGCGCCGGCTGATCGAGCTCGGCGCCACCAAGCCGGCCCGCCAGCCCGGCGGCAAGCACTGGACCGTACTGCTCGACCCTTCCGGCCAGCCCTTCTGCATCAGCGCCGCCGGCAAGAACGGGTGAAACATCCCTGGTCCGCGCAGCCCCAGCGGACGAACGGGGATCGACCCATCGGGGTACGGACCGTGCTGCGATCACCGTCTTCGAGCGAGCAAGGAAAGACCCACATGAACCACGACGAAGGCAAGGCTCTGGCGGGGAAGGTGGCCCTGGTCACCGGGGCGAGCCGCGGCGGGGCCCGGGCGATCGCCGTCGAGCTCGGCCGGGCCGGGGCCACCGTCTACGTGACCGGCCGCACCACCCGCGGCACGGCGGGCGAGTCGGGCCGCCCGGCCGAGACCGTCGAGGAGACCGCCGAGCTGGTCACCGCCGCCGGCGGCAAGGGCATCCCCGCCGTGGTCGATCACCTCCAGGCGGAGCAGGTGCAGGCGCTCGCCGAGCGCATCGACCGCGAACAGGGCCGGCTGGACGTCCTGGTCAACGCCATCTGGGGTGCGGAGCACCTCGTCGAGCGCGGCAAGAAGATGTGGGACTGCGACCTCGACAACGGCCTGCGCATGTTGCGGCTCGGCATCGACACCTACTACGTCACCAGCCACTACCTCCTGCCCCTGCTGATCCGCCGCCCCGGCGGCCTGGTCGTGGAGCTCACCGACGGCACCGCAGAGTTCAACAACGGCCACTACCGTGCCCCCTTCGCCTTCGACCTCGCCAAGTTCGCTCCCTTCCGGATGACATGGGCACTGTCCGAGGAGATCAAGGAGTACGGCTGTACGGCACTGGGCCTGGCCCCGGGCTGGATGCGTACCGGGGCGATGCTCGACGCGTTCCACATCACCGAGGACAACTGGCGCGACGGCTGCAAGGTAGACCCCGCGTTCGCCATCTCCGAGACCCCGCTCTTCACCGCCCGGGCCGTCACCGCACTCGCCACCGACCCGGACGTGGCCCGCTTCACCGGCGGCTCCCTGTCCGTCGGCACACTGGCCAAGCAGTACGGCTTCGCCGACGCCGACGGATCGGCCCCCGACTCCGTCCGCTACTTCCAGGACTACATGCGCGCCGGACAGGCACCGGACCCCGACGACTACCGCTGAACGCGCCCCCTGGGGACCCGGCCGGACGAAGGACATCACCATGACTCCCGAGGACGTCGCGGAGCTCGCCCTGTCGTTGCCGGAGGTGACGGAGGAGGAGCCGTACGGTCCCAACAGGCCCGTCTTCAAGGTCGGCGGCAGCATCTTCGCCATGCTCGCGGCAGCCACCAAAACCCACCCCGACCAGGTCACCGTCAAGTGCGAACCCCAGCTCGCCCTGCACCTGTGCGAGCAGCACGCGGCCGTGCGCCCCTGGTACCAGGGGCGCCGCTGGCACTGGCTCACCGTGCACCTGGACGACGCCACGATGCCCGACGAAGACCTCACCGACATGCTCCACCACGCCTGGGACTGCGTGGTAGCAGACTTGCCCGCCGCCACCCGCGACCGGCTGCGCACCCTTGGCCATGAACAGCGATGGCCTTGAGGCCGTCGCCGCGTGTGAAGGGCCACCTCACTGGTGACCGCTGTGCTGGGGGCAGGGCCGGACAAGGCGTGTCAGCGATTGACCTCAAGGTTCGTCAGCACGAGCAAGGCGCGCAGGAGGTGGGTGGCGCGGGCGGGGTCGGTACGGAGTTTGGTGAGGGTC
Source organism: Streptomyces sp. NPDC029216 (assembly GCF_040648015.1). Classification (NCBI taxonomy): domain Bacteria; kingdom Bacillati; phylum Actinomycetota; class Actinomycetes; order Kitasatosporales; family Streptomycetaceae; genus Streptomyces; species Streptomyces sp. NPDC029216. Next base: position 19,891 of record NZ_JBEZWL010000073.1, read on the forward strand.
CGCCAGTTCTTGAGGTGGGCGAAGCCGTGCTCGACCGGCGCACGTCCGACGGCGAGGACGCGGTCGGCGGTCTTCTGGCCGGGTGTGAGCTCGTGGGCGCGGGTGGCTGTGGAGCCAGTGACGATCACAGGGTCGCGTACGTCGTTGTCCAGGCCCCGGAAGCCGGGGTCCGCCAGCGCCCCGAGGCCGACGGCGCGCAGGTGGGCCAGGATGTGGTCATCACCTCCCGACCGCCCACCTGCCCGGGCGCCGGCGCGGCCGAGGCCCGCTCGTCGGCGATCTGCTCGCTCACCCGTCTCAAGGGCACGTTCGGCTACGGCGAGCTCGTCCCGCTCGGTCCGCACCTCCGCCAGCTGCTTGGCCGGCTGTTCTTCGAGTTCGTCCAGTTCCGCACGCCGCGCGGTGATCCGTTCCAGAAGCTCGGGATCCAGCATGCACAGGATCGTGGAAGGCCGACCGGCCGCAGCGAGCAGGAACCGGCGAACCGACCGCCCCCACAGACGTTCTTCTCCGCGGACTACCGCCCGCGACCAGCGTGAGCACCCCGACAGTCGAGTACACCAGCCCTTTGACCTGCGACTTCAAATTGGCGGAGGCTCACGGTGGATCCTCTTCGCCGGCGGCGATGGAGATGAGCACTTCATCGACGCAGGCCCGGGCCTGTGGCACGGCCATCTCGGCCGCGCCCCACACGCCGACCACGCCTGCTTCCCGGGGTGGCCGCGCTTGGCATCCTGGCTCCACGAGGTGGCCGAGACCACTGGTGATATCAGGGACGCGGTACCGAGTCCGGTAGCTCGTACTCGCATCGGCCTGTCCGACCGGTGATCCGCGCACAACCGCTGAAGCGTGGTGGACACACCCACCTGGTCGCCCTGGTCCGGCCGGCGTCCGCTTCGAACGCGGCATACTCGTTGAACGTCACAACCAGGAGGCAGCGTGCCCGCGGTCAATACCGAAACCATCCACACCGACCGGTTGACCCTGCTGCCCCTTCAGGCCGAGCATGCCCACGAGATGGCCGCCGTGCTGTCCGATCCCGGCCTGCACACCTTCATCGGCGGTGCTCCGGACACCGCCCAGGCCCTGCACGCCCGCTACGAACGCTGGGCGGCCGGCTCGCCCAACCCCGCCGAGTCCTGGTGCAACTGGGTGATCCAGCTCCGCGACGAGACCTGCCTCACCGGCACGGTCCAGGCGACGGTCACCACCGACGACCGCGGAGCCGCCGCGGAGATCGCCTGGGTTGTGGGAACCCCCTGGCAGCGGCGTGGCATCGCCGGCGAGGCGGCCCAAGGCCTTGTCACCTGGCTCCGCAAGCACCATCCGGTGCACACGGTCATCGCCCACATCCACCCCGACCACGAGGCATCCGCCGCCGTCGCCACAGCAGCCGGACTCACTCCCACCCACCACCGCCACGACGGAGAGATCATGTGGCAGCTGGTCATCAGCTGATCACACGCCCCCATAGGTGGAGCGCCGGCCACCCCGCTGTGGTCGGCGTGGCCGGGATCGCCCCCTGGCTCCCGGAGGGCGATCCGGTGGAGCAGCTGGCGGGCCGCCGGGTGCTGATCATCCACGGCGACCGGGACCGCAGCACGGCGAGCGCCGCCCGGTCGCTGGCGTACGCCCGGCGGGCCCGCGAGGTGGTACCCGACCTGGCCCGGTACGAGGTCCCTGGCGGCAGCCACTTCCTCGTCAAGCGGGCCGCCGACATCAACGCCCTTACCTCGGACTTCGTCCTGGCCGCCCATGGCGAGGGCCTGTCGCCCACCGCGGCGGCCGCCGGCGACCTGGGGACACCGCTGCCTTCCCGGTCCGCCTGGCGAACGGGCTCTCGGTCTTGTGCCGCTCCAGTGGCGCCGCCTGGACAGCATGGTGGAGGCCGCCTCCTTTCTGGCGGCAGTCACCGAGAATCCTCCCGTTCTTCATGCGGGCGAAGGTGGGCTCGACGCGGGCACGGAGCCGTCGGTGTACGGCGTTTCCTTTCTCCTGGCCGCACAAGAGGGGGCGTCCGGCTCTTCCTGCGGTGCGGGACGATCAGCCAGGCGCCCAGGTAGGCAGCGTCCGCGTTCACCGACATCCCAGCCGCCGCGGCCTGGGTGGCCCAACTGATGGCTACAGAATGAGATTCGTTCAGGGGCTTGGCCGTCGGGTGTGTTGTCGGCAGGAACTGTGGTGTGTCTGCCGATCTCGTGCCTGGCGGGCGCGTGCCGGATCAGTTCAACGGCGGTGGGGCCCAGGCATGGTGGCGCAGGATCATGCGTGTAGCGATGCGGGACGGTGTCAGTCGCATCGCCGTGTTCCTCAGGGTGACGGCCAGGGGATGGGAGAGCTGCTGGCCCAATCTTCCGGCCTGTCGGGCGGCTCGTGCGACGGCTTGGCTGCGCGGCCGGCGCTCGTCGTCGTAGCGGGCGAGCGCGGTTTCGACGGTGGGCTCGGCGCCGAGGGCGGCGGCGAGGGTGACCGCGTCCTCCAGTGCCTGGCAGGCGCCCTGGCCGAGGTTGGGGGTCATGGCATGGGCCGCGTCTCCGAGCAGCGCGATGCGACCGACGGCGTATGAGGGGAGCGGCGTGCGGAGTTCGTTCACGTCGTGGTGCAGCACGGCGTCGGCCCGGGTCGCATCGAGCAGGGCGGGGATCGGGTCGTGCCAGGTGTGGAATCGTCGGCGCAGTTCGGCCAGTGGGTCGGCGAACCGCGTTCCGGCGGGGAGGCTGAGGACGGCGTGCCACTCAGCCCTCCCGTCGAGGAAGGCGATGTGCCCGAACTCGGCGCCCTGTCCCCAGGTCAGCTCGAAGTCGGCACCCAGATCGACCGCATGGTCGGTGATGGCGCGCAGCACCGTCGAGCCGCTGTGGACCGGGCCGGGGTGGTCCGGGAAGAGCCGGGCGCGGATCTTGCTGCCGATGCCGTCGGCCGCCACCACGAGATCGGCCCGCAGGACCATGGGCCCGCAATCGACTCGTACCACCCCTGGGCCGGTCTGCTCGACCGAGGCCGCCTCGGAGCCGATGACCAGCGACTCGGCGGGCAGGGAGTCACGAAGCAGTCGGTGCAAGGTGGAGCGGGGTATGCCCATGATCGGCGCGCCCACCTCCTTCTCCAGCGCCAGACCGTCCATGCGGGCCAGTCGGCCGCCCCGGGGCGTCCGAGTGCCGCCGACGTACTGACCGCGCGACGCCTCCCGAACCGCCTCGCCGACGCCGAGCTCATCCAGCGCCCGCAGGCCGTTGGCGGCCAAGGAGATGCCCGCCCCCGCGTCCTTCAGCACGGGCGCGCGCTCAACCACGGTCACGCCCCATCCGACGCGGCGCAGGCCGATCGCGGCGGCCAGCCCGCCGATGCCCCCTCCGACCACGACTGCCGTATTCCCCATACCGAAGCCCCCGCTTTCTACATCTGTAGAAGAATCCTATCCCGATCCTCTACGGGTGTAGAAAGGGGATATGACCTCGGACCGACGCACCCTTCTGGCAGACGCGGCACTCGACGTACTCGCCGACGAAGGGATGCGCGGCCTGACCCACCGCGCCGTCGACCGGAAATCCGCCGTGCCACCGGGCACCACCTCGGCCTACTTCCGTACCCGTGCCGCGCTGCTGACCGCACTCGTCACCCGCCTGGTCCAACTCGACCAAGCGGAACTCCACACGATGGCCGAAGAGCTTCCACCTCTGCGTACCGTCGAGGAGTTGGTGGACGGCATGGTGCTGCTCACGCGACAGCGACTCACCGGTGAGGGCCGCCGCCGCTCGCTCGCCCGCTACGCCTGCACTGTCGAGAGCGTGCGCGACCCGGAGCTGCGCGAGATCCTCGTACCCCGTGAGAACGCCGGCCGCGAGGCCGTCCGACGGTTCCTCACCACACACGGCGTCACGGACGTCGAAAACCGCACTCACACTCTGCTGACCTGCATCGACGGACTGGTATTCGACCGACTGGTGAGCGGCGGCGAAGTGCAGCGCGAGGCCCTCGAAGGCCTGGTCGCCGCCGCGCTGCGTTAGGACCCGGGCGCCCGCGGCCCCGCTCGACCCGGCCGACAGCGTCACCTTCCCCCTCAGCGGCACCAGAGGTCTTCTCCGGCGGCTGTGGCAATCACCGGGTCTATGGCGCGGCATCTGGCTCTGCGCGGTCGCGGAGTCCGGCCCCGGCATGGAGCCGGGGCCGGACGACGGGTGCGATGTTCATGGGCGGCACCGTACGGAGTCCACCGTTGGGCCTTGGGTGCTTCGCGTAGTCCGGGCACAAGGTCCGGAGCCGTCCGCTTCCGTACCCAGGCGCTTCACCTGGCCTGCGTAGTCCGCCGGGGCTGGCCACAGATCCCGGGCACGCTCAGCGAGGACGTGGCCACGCCGCGGTGCGTCAATGCTGGTAGGACGGCCGGACACGGAGCAGCTCGGTCCGCAGGACGGGTGTGCCGTCGACGGGTGCCGGGTTCTCCGCGGTCGGCTCGATGCCTCCGGCCGCGGTTTTGTCGAGTGTCGTCAGGCCGTCGGCGCCGACCGTGCCGAACACCGTGTAGTTCGGTCGGAGCGCGGAGTCGCCGTAGACGACGAAGAACTGTGAACCGTTCGTGTCCGGACCGGCGTTGGCCATCGCCAGCAGGCCGCGCCCGTAGAGGCGGCGCGTGCCGGTGGGATCGGTCGGTGCCGGCGGCAGGTCCACCGGCAGCTCGTCCTTGTACTTGTACCCGGGCCCGCCCTCACCGGTACCGGTCGGGTCGCCACACTGCAGGACCTTCAGTGTCGGGTACGCCGTCAGACGGTGGCACACCGTACGGTCGTAGAACCCATGCCGTGCCAGGTGCAGGAAACTCTGGACCGTGCACGGCGCCTTGGCCCGGTCCAAGTGCAGCGGGAGCGGGCCCTGGCTGGTCGGAACAGCCATATCAACCGTGCCATGACTGGGGGTGCGCCGCGGGTCAGGCGGCAGCGGAACAGAGCGCGCCGGCGGCTCGTCCGGGGTCTGTGCGTACTGGCAAGGGCCGTGTGTGGTGCGCGGCGGAGCTCCGTCGGAAGCGGTGGCGACACTCCCTGCGGACACGACTAACGCCACGGCCGCGAATCCGCTGATCAGTGCTCGGTTCATCTCGCACGTCCTCCCGATGATCGCCAGGTCTTGGAGCGGTCGCAGTCTAGGGGGTGGGTTTGGTCCGCGGGAATGGTTAACGGCAGGAGGCTTGCGCGGCCGAACCCGAGGTCCTCGCCCTCCAGCTGACGTCCAGCGACGACACCGAACCCGCACCCTGATCCACCGCCAACAACCGACGCACCGGGCTGTCCCGCGCCAACCGGCCGCCCTCGCCTGTACCCGCCGGCACACCCCTCGGCCAAAGCGACGAACGCAGCAGGTCGAACGCGGCGTCGCCCGCTTGAACTTCTGGCGGATCTTCCGCAGGTCCCGAGGCAGTCCGAACCGCATGACGTTAACCTCGGGCTTTCACGAGGTGGGCTGTCCGAAGCGTGATCGAAAACGCGAGAAATGCTCCTGCCCTGCAACAATAGGACGGTGGCGGAAGGCCCGGGCGGTGCACGATCCGGGCAAGACCGTGCTGGATGTGGCCGTGGCGGTCGCGCTGGGCGGGGATTGCCTGGCCGATGTCGGGATGCTGCGGGCCGAGCCGGGCGTGTTCGGCCCGGTGGCCTCCGACCCGACCGTCTCCCGCCTCATCGACGCCCTGGCCGCGGCCGGCCCCAAGGCCCTGACCGCGATCCGGTCAGCACGGGCCGAAGCGCGCGAGCGCGTCTGGAAGTTGGCCGGAGCCTCATCGCCGGACACCGCCGGCCAGGTGATCGTGGACCTGGACGGGGTGCTGGTGCTGGCCCACTCCGAGAAGCAGGACGCGACCGCGACCTGGAAGAAGACCTTCGGACACCACCCGTCCGGGTCGTTCCTGAGCAGGTCACACCCACAGTAAGTGGAGCGGGTTCTTATCAAATTTACGTCTGCCAGGCGCAAAGCCCGGACTCCAGGGCTGTCGCGGTGTCGGTTCCGGCGCATCGGCGGTCGCAGGAGCTTCCAGCATTGGCCGGAAGCTGCTCGGCAGGAGTGGCTCTCAATCTCGCCACCGATGGCGTGTTCGCGTCGATTCCCACCGCGCCGTGCAACATCTCTGCATCGCAGCCGGCGACGGCCTCCGAGTCGGGTCATTGGTGAGCCGGCTCGGGACACGCCCGGAGCTCCTGGACCTCGCGCAGAGAGCCGGCCTGGCACGACAGGTTGTAGTTCTGGAACAGGTTGTCAAACAGGTCGGTACGCCAGTCAACGGCACGACCAGGCGAACGTTCCGGTGATCTGAAAAACGCCCGGGCGTTGCCCTGATGCATTGGAGCGAACTCCACCCCCAAAGCCCGAGCCGCGATGTCCGACCCGAGATCCCTTGTGCTGATGCTTGTCCGTCACATCCGGCACACACTGAGGGGCCCAGTCATGGGCCTGTCTGCCTTGAGCAGTGAAAGGTGCATGTTCGTGATTCGAGGAACAAACGGGCTGAAGCAGGGAAAGCGGCGGCTGCGCGCGCTTTCCGCACTGGGCGCGGTGGGTATCGTCGCAGGACTCGCTTCCAGCCTGCCGGCGTCACCGGCCGGTGCCGCCCCGGCCCCCGCGGCGGCTATCGCGCAGAACCCGTCCCACGGGAAGAACGGCGTTGAGTGCGACGGGAGGGTGTACGCCTCGTTCGGCAACCCGGAAGACCAGCTCTACACCGCCGACAGAGGGCCCGGAACGGTCCAGTTCACAGCGCTGGGCAACCCGACGCCGTTCCTCTACAACGCCATCGGCGTGAACCCGCGCGACCGCTTCCTCTACGGGACCACGTTCGGCGACGCGAAGAACGACCTGGTCCGCTTCGACCGCAATGGCGACTTCACCAACCTCGGTGCCATTGACGGTCTGCCGCCCGCCCTCTACATCTCGGGAACGTTCGACGACAAGGGCAACTACTACATCCTGGCCGACGATACGCCGACGATCTACAAGGTCGACGTCAAGTCCCGCTCGGTCACGGGTTCCATCGACGTCCCTGAGCTGTCCGACCCGGAACTCGACATCTTCGACATCGCGTTCCGCGACGGATTCCTGTGGGGCTCGACCGACGACGGCGCCATCGCGCGTATCCGTATCTCCAATGGGGACGTGGACTTCTTCCCCGGTGTCCTTCCCGGGGGTTCGGACTTCGGCGGCGTCTTCGTGTACGGCAACGGCGATCTCGGATTCTTCCGCAATTCCCCCGGAGAGCTCTTCCGGGTGCATGTGAAGAACGCGACTGCCGTCGCCCCCGAGTTCACCATCCTGTCGACGCAGGACGCGGCCCCTGAGCAGGAGCTGGTGAACCTCGACGCCACCTCCTGCTTCCTCGACTCCAAGGCCGACCTCGCGGTGGACAAGAAGGGCACCAGGGAAGTCACGTCGGGCGGCGAGATCACCTACCGCATCACCGTGAAGAACGTGAGCAAAGAGGAGAAGGGGAAGGGTACGGGCGACTCCTCCGGCTGGTCGCTGACCGACTACCTCCCCACGGAGCTCCTGTCACCCACCACCCAGACCGAAGGGTGCGAGATCGCCGACGGCCTCCTCTCCTGCACGGGTGGCCCGCTGGCGAAGGGTGACAGTGTGGAGATCGAGGTGACCGGCACCGCGGCCGACGTTTCGGAGCCCACCACCGTGAACAACACCGCCACTGTGTTCGGCGACGACGCGGACCCGCGTAAGCAGAACAACCAGGACACCGCGTCCACCCTCATCACGCCGAAGGCCCCGTAGTCCCCTGCCGTCGGCCGGGGCCCGTTTCGGCGGGCCCCGGCCGGCGTCGCTCTCCGCCGAGCTGCGACATTCTCGGGACCTTGTCCGTCACCTCGGAGCCCGCGCTCTTGCCCGCTTCCTTGATGCCGTCGATGACGTTCTGGAAGGAGCTGATGTCGGCGTCACCCGCCTCGCCCTTCCGGAGCTTGCTGCCGAGGCCCTTGAGGGACTCGATGCCCGCCGTCAGCGGGCCCATGGCCTTCCACAGGAGCGGGTCGCCCTTGGCGTTGTAGGCGGCCGCCTTCAGCCGGTTGTAGGCGAACGCACCGGCGAGACCGGCCTTGATGAGCGCGAACGTACGGCCCTTCGCGCCCTTCTTGAACTTGCCGTCGCGGTACGGCTTGATGATCCACTGGTACGTCGCCCCGGCCGCGAGCCCGGCGTTGGCGACGAAGCGCGTCTTGGCGAACTTCTGCCGCTCGGCGGAGGTGCTCGGCGACGGCTCCGCGGCGGCCAGCTCATCGGCTTCGTCCGCAGCCGGCTCGGCGGCGGCAGGGGCCGCCAGATCCGCGACGGCGGCCGACGAGATACCGGTGGCCGCGCTGTTGCGGCCCGGGAACGCGGGCAGCAATACCGCCGCCGACCACATCACCACCGCCCAACTCGCCCTGGTCCAGCTGCCGAAGAAGTACCGGCGCGGTCTCCAGACGCTGATCCGTACCGACTCCGCAGGCGGCACCCACGAGTTCGTCGCCCGGCTCGCCCAGCGGGGGAGGTGGCTGTCGTACTCGGTCGGCATGACCGTCACCGACGCCATCCACCAGGCCGTCCTCAAGGCCCCGCCCGCCGCGTGGACACCCGCCGTCGAACCGGAAGGTGAGATCCGCGACGGCGCCCGGGTCGTCGAACTCATCGGCGATGTCCTGGGCAGCTGGCCAAAGGGGATGCGGCTGATCGTCCGCAAGGAACGTCCACACCCCGGCGCCCAGTTGCGCATCACCGATGCCGACGGCCTGCGCCTCACCGCGTTCGCCACCAACACCACCGGCACGGCGATCGCCGCCCTGGAACTGAGGCACCGCCAGCGCGCGAGGGCCGAGGACCGCATTCGGGCCGCCCGCGCCACCGGCCTGCGCAACCTGCCCCTGCACGACACCGCGCAGAACCAGATCTGGCTGGAGATCGTCCAGATCGCCCCTCGACCTCCTCGCGTGGATGCCCATGCTCGCCCTGACAGGCAAAACCCGCAGGTGGGAGCCCCGTTGCCTCCGGCTCCGCCTCTTCTCCGCCGCCGCACAGATCGTCACCACCGCCCGCCGCCCTCATCGGGGCGAAGGCGGCCGGCGAGACCGTGGAGAAGGCCGAGCGCGCGGCTGAGCCGACCGGCGTCATCGACCTGATGGAGGCCCCTACGCGCCGGCCTTGAGCGTGCCGGCAGCCCGAAGGCCTCCGGCGGCAAAGCCACCACCTCCCGCCAGGCCACGCGTCTTCCACAGTCGGCAAGACGTCACCTGGATCCTGGGACGCGACATCCTGGGCACCACCACCCGCTCCTCACCGGCAGCAGCGACGTCGTTGGCTGGCCCGGCCGGGTCGACGGGCGTCTGTGGCTGCGCCTGGGCCCCACCCCGCGCGCAGCTACTGGCGTGGCTGCAGCTCGCCAACGCCCTCATCCCCCCGGTACAGAGAACGAGCACCTGGACTGGACGAGGCGCCGCGCGCCGCGCAGCCCGTCCTCCGGTACAGGCAGGACGTGGCAGCAGTCGCATGCGCCGCCCCCGGCCTGACGCCAGCGCTCACCGTTCCAGCGGCAGCAGGCGGCCGTAAGCGTTGGAACTGGATCGCGGTCAGTCGGCCGTCTTGGCGGTCACCAGCAGGGTGCCCAGGGTCGCGTCCGGGGACGGGATGACCCCGGCCTGGACCTCGGTGAAGCCGTGGCGCTTGAGGAGGTCGGTCCACTGCTCCGGGGGTGTGCTGCCAGCGCAGGACGGTCAGTTCGCTCTCGCGGCCTTCCAGCCACCTGCCGCCCATCTGTTGGGCGCCGTACTGGCCTGCGATGGGTTCGCGGTGGGAGAAGGCGAAGATGCCGCCGTGGGCGAGGCTCTTGAGGATGCGGGGGAACAGCTCGTCGGGGTCGGTGAACCGGACGGCGCCCCACGTGGAGTAGATGACGTCCCACTGCCGTACGTCCTGGTCGAGGAAGGCGCGGGCTTCGGCGTGGACGAACTCCAGGCCGGCGGTGTCGCTCCAGAACTCGCGGGCGCGCTCGACCTGGATCGGGGAGAATGTGCTCCAGGAACCGGCCGCCGAAGTGCTGGGCGCAGAACTCGCGGTAGTTCTCGGTGTCGAGGATGAAGACGTGCACGGCGATGTCCACGATCCGGCCGCAGCAGATCTCGAGCGGGACCGGTTCGTCCCACTTCTCCATCGCGGTGATGAGGTAGGAGACCGCGGCGTGAAACAGGCGGGTGGCCATGACCTCGTCGAAGGGGTAGTCGCGCATGAGGAGGGTGACCTCGCGGTCCCGCGCCTCGGGGCTGACGTAGTCCCGGGGATTGCATGGTGCGGTGCTGCCCGCCCCCGGGTCGTAGCAGGTGCGGGGCGGGAGATTCGGGGTCAGCCGCGTTCGAGACTGGAGGGGTCCTTGACCACCCACTCCTTGCCGCCCGCGGTGGGGCCGGGCGAAGACCGCGTCGGACATCACGACGCGGGTGGCTCGTCGTACCACTCGACGATCTGCATCCAGTCGGTCTCCTCGGCGGTGGGCGCGTCGGCGTGGAGCGCCGCGATGGCGGCCTGGGCCTGGAACTCCCCCAGCCGGTCACGGGCGAGGGCCGCCTGGAGGATCGTGATGACCTCGGCGATCGAGCCGGTGTCCCACGGGCCGCGGTCCTGTTCCGCGAGCGGTACGAGGCTGCCGTCGGGCGCGGTCCGGTGATGCGCTGCGCCATGGTCGCCTCGGGGACCAGGTAGGCCCGGGCGATCTGGCGGGTGGTGAGCCCGCCGACGGCGCGCGGCGTGAGCGGGACCGCCGACGACGGGGTCAGGGAGGGGTGGGCGCAGAGGGAGTAGAGCTGGAGCGTGTCGTCGGCCGTCGGGGCGGGGCCGGGCGCCGGCTCCGCTTCGACGAGGTCCTCCCGGCGGCGGCGCGCGGTGTCCGAGCGGGTCGCGTCCAGGAACTCGCGCCAGGCCACCGTGACCAGCCGGCCCTTCGCGTCCCGCGGCGGGTCGGCGGGTGAGACGCGGACCGCCTCGGCCAGTGCCTCCTGGACGGCGTCCTCGGCCGCCGCGAAGTCGGCTCCGCGGTGGACGAGGACGCGAGCACGCTCGGGGTGGGGCTGCGGAGCAGGGCCTCGTCCATGGGTGGGGTCACTCCGTGACGGTGGGCGGTGCGGCCAGGAAGGGGCGGACCTCCAGCCATTCGTGGATCGGCTTCCCGCCCGCCCCGGGGGCGGCGGAGAGTTCCCCGGCCAGCTCGACGGCGCGGTCGTAGCCGTCGACGTCGATCACCATCCAGCCGGCGATGAGGTCCTTGGTCTCGGCGAAGGGGCCGTCGGTGACCGGCGGGCGCCCTTCACCGTCGTAGCGGACCCATGCGCCCTCGGGGGCGAGCGCCTGGCCGTCGACGAACTCTCCGGTCTTTTCGAGCCGGGCCGCGAAGTCGTGCATGTACTGCACGTGCGCCGAGATCTCCTCCGGCGTCCACCGGTCCATGGGCACGTCGTTCACCGCCGCCGGGGCGCCGCGGTAGTGCTTGAGCAGCAGGTACTTGGCCATCGTGTTCCTCCTCGCTGGTGCGGCCCATTGTGGTCGCGTTCACTGCGGGGACGGAGCCGGCCACGGGTTTTCGACACCGCCGTCCGGAATTTTTTTCCGCGGACCCGTGCGTCCCGGGCCTTGGGCCGGGGCCCGGGTCCGGACGGGGTGGACGGCTGTGAGAGGGTCGGGCCCGGTTCGGGCAGGGGCGGCGTGGGAGGCGGCATGGGTTCGGCAGTGGTGCTCGTGGCGGACGACGACGCCGCCATCCGGCGTTCGCTGGAACGCGGTCTGCGGCTGAGCGGATTCACCGTGGTCCTCGCCGAGGACGGGCCCGGCGCCCTCGCACAGGTGGACGCGCGGACCCCCGACGTGCTCGTCCTGGACGTGTCCATGCCGGGTCTGACCGGTACGGAGGTGTGCCGGAGCCTGCGCGCACGCGGCGACGAGACCCCCGTCCTGATGCTGTCGGCCCTGGACGAGCTGGCCGACCGGGTGGCCGGGCTCCAGGCCGGCGCGGACGACTACCTCGTCAAGCCCTTCGCCCTGGAGGAGCTGGTGCTGCGCCTGCACGCCCTGCTGCGGCGCAGCCCGGCCCGCGGCGGGCGGGACGTGCTGCGCGCCGGACCGCTGGAGGTGGACCAGGCGACCCGCCAGGTGCGCCACGGCGGGGACGAGGTCCACCTCACCCGGCGGGAGTTCGAGCTGCTGGCCGCCCTGGTCCGCAACGCGGGCATCGTACTGACCCGGGACCAGCTGCTGGACCGGGTGTGGGGCTACGACTTCGAGGTGCGCACCGACGCGGTCGACACCTTCGTCAGCTACCTGCGCCGCAAGCTGGAGGAGGGCGGGCGGCCCCGGCTGATCCACACGGTCCGCGGCGTCGGGTTCGTGCTGCGTGAGCCAGGCATGGGGAGCGGATCGTGAAGCTCGCCACCCGGATCGCCCTCTCGGTGACCGTGGTCATGCCGCTGCTGGTGCTGGCCGCGGGTCTGCTGGTGCTCGGGCTCGTCAGCCGCGACCTGCGCCAGCAGCAGGACGCGCGGCTGCACGACCGGGCCTCGGCCGTCCTGCCCGACGTACGGGCCCTGCTGGCCGCCGACCGGGGCGGCCGGCCCAAGGCGGAGCAGAACCAGCACCGCAGGGTGCTCGGCGACGTCCTCGACGCGGGGATCCGGGTGCGCGGCGCGGACGGGGCGACCGTCCTGGAGGGCGGTCCCCAGCCCGAGGCGGCGGTCCGGCTGCCCGACCGGACCCCGGACGGCCCGGTCACCGTCCGTGCCAAGGGCCACGCCTGGCGGGTGCTGAGCGTGCCGGTGACCGGTGCCGCTCCCGGAAACCTGTGGATCTACAGCCCGGCCTCGGCCACCGACCCGCAGGTGGCCGCCGTACGGCGACGGGTGCTGCTCGTGGCCCTGCTGGCCGCCCCGGTGTCCGGGCTGCTCGCGTACGGACTGGCGGGGCGCGCCACGGCCTCCGTACGGCGGCTGAGCCGGCGGGCCGCCGGGCTCGACCCGGCGGCCGGGGCCGCGGCCTTCGCCGGCCCGCCGGTGAAGATCGCGGAGGTGGACGAGCTGTCCGCGGCCATCGGCCAGCTCCTCACCCGCTACGACGAGCAGGCGGCGCGGACCGCGCAGGCGCTGGAGACCGCCCGCTCCTTCTCCTCCGCCGCCTCTCACGAGTTGCGGACGCCGCTCATGAGCATGCAGACCGACCTGGACGTACTCGCCGCCCACCCCGACCTCTCCCCCGGTGAACGGGCCGAGGTGGTGCGGGACCTGCGCAGCGACCACGCCCGGCTGCTGGAGCTGCTCGGCGCGCTGCGGATGCTCGCGCTGGGCGACCTGGTGGAGGTCTCCGCCTTCTCCCCGCTCGACCTGTGCGAGCTGGTGGACGCGGCCTCCGGCGAGGCGACGCGCCGGCACGGCGGGGCGGGGAGCCTGGAACTGGACGTGGAGCTTCCGGCGGAGCTGCGGGTCTTCGGCTGGGACTCCGGTCTGAAGATCATGCTCGACAACCTGTTGCGCAACGCGGTGGTGCACGGCCACCGGCCGGGCGAGCCGCCCCGGGTCAGGGTCCGGCTGCGCGCCGAGGGCGCCTGCGCGGTGCTCACCGTGGACGACGAGGGGCCCGGTGTGCCGCCCGCCGAACGCGGGGCCGTCTTCGGCCGGTTCCACCACCGGCCCGGCAGCCCGGGCTCGGGCCTCGGGCTCACGCTGGTGGCCCAGCAGGCCGCACTGCACCGGGGCACGGTCACCGTCGGCGACGTCCCCGGCGGGGCGGGTGCGCGCTTCGAGGTGCGGCTTCCGCTGGTCTCGGACGACGAGCCGACCCTGCGGCTGCCGGCCCGGCGCGACTGGATCTCCCGGGGCGACTGACGACCGCGGGTTCCGAGCGCGCGGGTCCGGGTGGGCGTCCCGGAGGGGGCGCCGCGAACAGCTCTTCGGGTCCGGCGGGTCCGGCGGGTCCGGCGGTCACAAGGAATCCACAAAAAGGCTCCCTAGCGTCCTGCTCGGCCGGGGCGCACGCGCCGGCCCGTCGCACCGAAGGGGATACCACCATGCTCGCGAACCGTAGGACCGCCGCCGCGATCGGCGCCGTCGCCCTGGCCGGTGCGCTGCTGTCCGCCGGCCCCGCGCAGGCCGACAGTGCCGCGCCGAGCCCCGCCGCATCGGCGAAGTCCGCGCCGAAGGGCGATGGTGCCAAGGCGATCTGCAAGCGCCTGCCGAAGACCGAGGCCCGGATCAACACCGCCCTCACCCGGCTGAACGGGGACGCCACCGTCGCGGGTTCGATCGCCCGGCTGGAGCAGCGCGTCACCGAGGCCAAGAACGCCGGCCACACCGAGGTCCAGACGTACCTCAACGACCGTCTGACGTTCCGCAAGGGGCTGGTGCCGACCCTGCAGAAGCGCCAGGCGGACCTGAAGGCCGTTTCCACCTGGTGCACCGCGCAGGGGTCCAAGTGAGGTCCCCCCGGCGCGGCGGCGCCGTACTCGCCGCCCTGGCCGCCGGGGCCGTCCTGCTGCTGACGGGCTGCGGGGGCGGTACGGGGGCCCACCCGAAGGCCGAGCAGTCGGCGGGCGCCGACGGACAGGCCGCGGACATGCAGGCGAAGCTGGACGCCGCCGACAGCGCGGCCTCGCAGGCGGACGCGGACGCTTCGCAGAACAACTGACCTGACCGGTGCGGGGCGGCGGCCCGTTCGGCGGAGCCGCCGTCACCCGAAAGGGATCCGACGGGGCCGGACCACGGAGCGCCTGCGCGCCCCGCACGGCCCGGCCCCTTTCCATGGACGCCCGTCCCCCATCGGAACAGGCGGCTTCATGACCTCCGACCCGTTCGCCCGGCTCACCCGCCGCAGTCTGGTCTCCGCCGTGCTCGCGCTCGGATCCGGCGCCGTCCTGCCCTCCGTCGCCGCCGCCGCGGCCCGCGCCGCCACCGGCGCCGGGGCGTCCGGAGGCCGGTACGGCTTCGCGGTGCCCCGGATCACCGACTGCGCCGGCTGGGAGGCCCGGGAGGCGTCGGAGGACGTCGTGCTCCTCGACACGCGCCCCGAGCGGATCATCGTGCACCACACGGCCACGGCCAATGTCACCGACTACTCGCGGGAGCGGGCCCACACGCTGGCCCGCGCCATCCAGACGTACCACATGGACATGCAGGGGTGGATCGACACCGGTCAGCACTTCACCGTCAGCCGGGGCGCCTTCGTCCTGGAGGGCCGCCACCACAGCCTGGCCGCGCTGGACGCCGGGAACCGGCTGGTGCGGGGCGCCCACTGCGTGGGGCAGAACAGCGTGGCCATCGGGATCGAGAACGAGGGCACCTACATGACCGAGGAGCCTCCCGCGGCGCAGTTCTCCGCCCTCGCCGACCTGTGCGCCCATGTCTGCCGCCAGTACGACGTGCCCGCCTCGGAGATCTACGGGCACCGGGACTTCAACAGCACCGCCTGCCCCGGCGACAAGCTCTACGCGCTGTTGCCGAAGCTGCGCCAGGACGTGGCACGGCGGCTCGGGAACACGCAGGCCGTGCCGCTGCCGCGGT
Source organism: Streptomyces sp. NPDC029216 (assembly GCF_040648015.1). Lineage (NCBI taxonomy): Bacteria > Bacillati > Actinomycetota > Actinomycetes > Kitasatosporales > Streptomycetaceae > Streptomyces > Streptomyces sp. NPDC029216. Next base: position 35,439 of record NZ_JBEZWL010000073.1, read on the forward strand.
GGCCGGTGAACCCGCCCGCCGACTGGGCCGTGGATCCGGCCCTCGCCGACTCCCTTGCGGAATACCTGCCGGAGGGCCTCCTCGGCGCGGCAGGGATCCGCTGACGCGGTCGCGCGAGCCGGGCCCGACGGGAGCGCCGAGGGTTCAGGACTGGGGCGGCTTCTCGCGGTCGATGTACTCGTTGGCCTTCTCCTGGGCCATGTCGACCTTGTCGGAGTACTTGTTCCCCGTCCGCTCGTCGAGCTTGTCGCCCCCGCGTTCCACCGCTTCCTTGGCCTTGTCCGGGTGCTGGCCGAGCATTCCCCTGAGCTTGTCGACGATGGACATCGTGTCCTCCTTCGGAACGGATTGGCCCTCCCAGCGTCCCCCTCCTTCCGGCGGACCGCATCCGCTACTCGGCGCTTCGACCGGTGAACGTCCTGCCGTGCCGTCAGCGTCCCAGTGCGGCGCGGAGCGTCAGGCCGTGGTGGCGGCTCAGGCGGCGCAGCTCCCACCAGGACAGGGCGGTGACGGTGACGGGGGCGCCGAGGACGAAGACGGCGCGGACGGCCGCCGGGACCTGGGGGTAGGCGCCCGTGACCACGTCCAGCAGTGCCATCTCCCAGACCAGGACCCCGGCGAGGACCGGCGGCACCACCTCGTGGATGTCGGCGGTGCGGAAGACGTGGACGAGGGACAGGCCGATGCCGTAGAGGGCGAACCCGATCGACCACAGCCACAGCACACCGATGACGATCTTCCCGGGCAGCCCGACGGCGTCGCGCAGTCCCGCGAGTTCGGGGGCCATCGCGAGCGCCGAGGTGCCCATGGACGCCATGACGGCCAGCACCGCGCCGAGGGGACGCAGGGCCCGTCGCAGGTAGACGCGCCGCAGCCCGCCCCTCGCGGCGGCCACGAAGCCGCCGACCACCACGGGGAGGGTGCACACCAGGACCAGGACGCTGGACCAGCTCTGGTCGAGGCGGTCGTCCGCCACGGCCTTGACGTCGCCGGCGCTGATGACGGCCTTGTAGGCGAGCGTCAGCCCCACCCAGGCGGCCAGGCCCAGGCCCGTCCGCCACAGCTGGAGGGTGCGGACGTGTGGATCGTGGGCGATCCCCGGGCGTGAGGGACGGAACGTCCGCTGGGCGGCGTACAGCGGGTTGAGGACTCCGCGCAGGATCTTCCGGCCCCGGGAGGGTGCGACGGGCGGAGGCGTGTGCGGGCCGTACGGGGCGTACGGGTGTCCCTGCGGCGGGACGGGGTGCGCGTACGGGTGCCCCTGCGGCGGGTACGGGGACACCGGCGGCGGGGGCGGGTACCAGGAGGGGTACCCCGGTGGCGGGGGCGGGGCGCCCTGGGCCGGCCATCCCGTCGGCGGCGGGCCGGCCGGCCCGC
>NZ_JBEZWL010000074.1:0-36781 GCF_040648015.1 Streptomyces sp. NPDC029216
GAAGCCCGGTAACGGGTGGAGCTGACTGGTACTAATAGGCCGAGGGCTTGTCCTCAGTTGCTCGCGTCCACTGTGTTAGTTCTGAAGTAACGAACTCGCCTTGCCGGCTGGAGTTCCAACTTCATAGTGTTTCGGTGGTCATAGCGTTAGGGAAACGCCCGGTTACATTCCGAACCCGGAAGCTAAGCCTTTCAGCGCCGATGGTACTGCAGGGGGGACCCTGTGGGAGAGTAGGACGCCGCCGAACAACCCGCCCTTTTAGCTCAGTCGGTAGAGCGTCTCCATGGTAAGGAGAAGGTCAACGGTTCGATTCCGTTAAAGGGCTCCAACAGAAAAGGCCCCCGCCAATAGGCGGGGGCCTTTTTGCGTTTCCGGGACCGATCGAGACCGGAGGGCCGGCCGGGCCGCCGCACGGGCGGCCCGGGGCCGGAGGGGTGAAGCGGGGTCAGGAACCCTCGCGCGGATGCGGGACGCGGAACGCCAGGATCGCCATGTCGTCCGAGGCGGGCTCGGCCGCGAAGCGTTCCACCGCACGCAGGACGCGCGCCGCGACCGCGCCCGCCGTGAGCCCCGTACACGTGGTGAGGACCTCCGCCAGGCCGTCGTCGCCCAGCATGCGCGTGCCCTCCCGGCGTTCCGTCACCCCGTCCGTGACGCACAGGAGGACGTCACCGGGGGCCAGGGACAGCGTCTGCTCGTAGAGGTCCAGGTCGTCGATCACGCCCAGCAGCGGCTGAGGTTCCGCCGCCGGGGTGACCCGGCCGTCCGGGCGCAGGCGCAACGGGAGCGGATGGCCCGCACAGACCACCTTCATCAGGGCGCCGCCGTCCGGCTGCGGGTGGAGCTCGCCGTACAGGAGGGTCAGGAAGCGGCTGCGGGCGCCCTCGTCGAGGATGGCCGCATTGAGCCGCTCCAGGACCGCCGGGCCGCCCAGCCCCTCCCGCGCCAGCAGGCGCAGGGCGTGGCGGGCCAGGCCGGTGACGGCCGCCGCCTCCGGGCCCGTACCGCACACGTCGCCGATGGCGAAGCCGTACGCGCCGTCGCGGATCGGGAAGACGTCGTAGAAGTCGCCGCCCACCTCGTTGCCCTCGCCGGCGGCGCGGTAGATGACCTCGACCTCCATACCGGGGATGGCGGGGGAGCCGGGCGGCAGGAGGCTGCGCTGCAGGGAGCGGCTGATGGCCGTGCGCTCCGAGTAGAGGCGGGCGTTGTCCAAGGCCAGGGCCGCACGGCGCGACAGGTCGTCGGCCAGTTCGAGGATCTCCTGGCGGAAGTGCTCCTCGCTGGGCTTGCCCAGGGTGAGCATGCCGATCACCCGGTTGCGGGCCAGGAGGGGCAGGACGACCGTCTCGCCGCCGACCGCCGCTGCCGTCGCCGGCCAGGGGCGGGCGCCGGCCTCGCGGACCGGTTCGGGCGGGTCGACCCGGGACAGGAGGTCCTTCAGGCCGTCGATGCGTTCCTCGTCCTCGTGCAGGACGTAGGCGAGGTAGGGGTCGGAGGCCTGGTCGGCGATCGTGTAGACGGCGCACCAGGTGGCCAGCGTCGGCACGGTCATCTGGGCCATCAGGGCCAGGGTCTGGTCCCGGTCCAGGGTGCCGGCCAGCAGGTCGGAGGCCTCGACGAGGAAGGACAGGGAGCCGCGGCGCAGCCGCTCCAGCTCGCCGAGGCGGGCCGACTCCACGGCGAGGGCGATGCGGTCGGCGGCGAACTGGAGGCGCAGGGCCTCCTCATTGGTGTAGCGGCCCGGGTTCTCGGCGGCGACGCCCAGGGAGCCGGTCAGGCGGCCCTCCACCTTGAGGGGGACGGTCACGACCGAGCGCATGCCCGTGGACTCCAGGAGCGGCACGGCCCCGGGGACGGCGGACAGGTCGTCGTGGACGGCGGGCAGGCGGGCGGATCCGTAGCGGCTGGTGCCGGCCTCCACGGGGACGCGGGCGAAGCGCTGGCGGGTGGAGGGCAGACCCGTGGTGGCGCGGACCTCCAACTCGGTTTCGTCATCGGTGGCCAGCAGCAGGAACGCGGCGTCGGCGTCGAGCATGTCGCGGGCCCGCTCCACGGTGCGCTGGAGCAGGCCGTCGAGGTCGTCGGGGGCCGGGGAGCCGATGAACACCTCGAAGGGGTCCACGGGGCGGGGGTCGGCGAGCTGGCCGTCGGAGACGGGGGCCCGCACGGGGGTCTGGAGCAGGGCGCGCTCGTCGTCGTGCACGAGGAGGCAGACGATGGACGGCTCGCCGTGGGCGTCGCGGACCCGCAGGTGGGAGGCGTAGACGGGGATGACGCGGCCGTCGGCGCCGCGGATGCCGTAGCTGCCCTCCCAGCGGGACAGGCGCAGGGCCTCGGCGATGCCGGTGCCGGTGCCGGGCGTCTGGGGCCAGGCGGCGAGCTCGGCCAGGGGGCGGCCGATGACCTTCTCGGAGGAGTAGCCGAAGACGTGCTCGGCGTCCTCGTTCCAGGCGGAGACGGAGTCGGCGGCGTCGATCTGGATGACGGCGACGCGGACCCGGCTGTCGGCCAGGGGCAGGAACTGGTCCGGGACGACGGGGCCCGCCGAGCGGGTACCGACCGGCCGGTCCGGGAGGTCGAGGCGGAACCACACGTGTTTGTGGGTGGTGGTGTACTCGACGCCCCAGCGGGTGGCGAGGGCGGCGCAGAGCATCAGCCCGCGGCCGCTCTCGCGGTCCGGGTCGGCGTACGGGCGCTCGCCGGGGTGGCGCAGCGGGAGCTCGCGCTCGGGGTACCGGTCGGCGATCTCGACGCGTACGCCGCCCTCGGCGCGCAGGCACAGGACCTCGGCCTGGGTACCGGCGTGGACGACGGCGTTGGTGACGAGCTCGCTGGTCAGCACCACCGCGTCGTCGACGATGTCCGCGAAGCCCCATCCCTGGAGCGTGTCGCGCACGAACGCGCGGGCGGCGGCGACCGAGCGCCCTTGGGGGGTGAAACTGGCAGCCGCCCGTGCCGTGATCACAAGTCTCCTTCGACGCGGTGGGACATCGGATGCCAGGTTACTTACCTTCGAGGCCGAGGTGAGGCCGCTGTACGGGATTCCACCCGCAGGGTGTGGACCCTGTGCGAAGGTGCCGAAGTGTTATGGCCGGGTTCGGCCGGGGTGAAACACTGGGCAGGCTTGGAGAGCCGGCTCTTGGACAGCCGGAGATCCGGTGGAACAGCGGTCGACCCTTTCGGGAGGGACACGGTGGAGTCTGGCGCAGCGGTGCGGCGTACGGGAACGCGCCCCAAGGGGGGCAGGTCCCGGCGGAACGGGACGACGGAGGTCGATACCGCCGCACTGAACAGGCTGCTCATGGCCCTGGTGTCGATGCGGGACGGGAACTTCCGCAAGCGGCTGACGGTGTCCGGCGAGGGCGTGATGGCGGAGATCGCCGCCGTCTACAACGAGGTCGCCGACCGCAATCTGCACTTGACGGGGGAGCTGTCGCGGGTCCGGCGCATGGTGGGCCGCGAGGGCAAGCTGAGCGAGCGGCTGGAGACGGGGGCCTGCGAGGGCTCCTGGGCGGCCGCCATCGACGCCTCGAACCAGCTGGTGGACGATCTGGCCCGGCCGGTGTCCGAGGTGGGCCGGGTGCTGTCGGCGGTGGCCGAGGGCGACCTGGACCAGCGGATGGACCTGCGGACGCAGGCGCCGGACGGGGTCGGGCATCCGCTGCGCGGCGAGTTCCTGAAGGTCGGGCGGACGGTCAACAACCTGGTCGACCAGCTGTCGGCGTTCACCGACGAGGTGACGCGGGTGGCGCTGGAGGTGGGTACCGAGGGCAAGCTGGGCGGTCAGGCCCAGGTGCGCGGAATGTCCGGTTCTTGGAAGGACCTGACCGATTCCGTCAACACCATGGCCTACCGGCTCACCGCTCAGGTGCGTGACATCGCCCTCGTCACGACGGCGGTGGCCAAGGGCGACCTGTCGCGCAAGGTCACGGTGCACGTGGCCGGCGAGATGCTCCAGCTGAAGAACACCGTCAACACGATGGTGGACCAGCTGTCCTCCTTCTCTTCCGAGGTGACGCGCGTCGCCCGCGAGGTGGGCACCGAGGGCGAGCTGGGCGGTCAGGCGAAGGTGCCCGGGGTCGCGGGCGTCTGGAAGGACCTGACCGACTCCGTCAACACGATGGCGGGCAACCTCACGGCCCAGGTCCGCGGGATCGCGCAGGTCACGACGGCCGTCGCCAACGGTGACCTGTCGCAGAAGGTGCGCGTCAGCGCGCGGGGCGAGGTGGCGCAGCTGGCCGAAACGATCAATCAGATGACGGAGACCCTGCGGACCTTCGCGGACGAGGTCACGCGGGTGGCCAGCGAGGTCGGCGCCAAGGGTCTGCTGGGCGGTCAGGCGCAGGTGCCGGGTGCGGCGGGGACGTGGAAGGACCTCACCGATTCGGTGAACACGGTCTTCCGCAACCTGACCACGCAGGTGCGGGACATCGCGCAGGTGACGACGGCGGTGGCGAACGGCGACCTGTCGCAGAAGGTCACCGTCGATGTGGCCGGCGAGATGCTGGAGTTGAAGAACACCGTCAACACGATGGTGGACCAGCTCCAGTCGTTCGGTGCGGAAGTGACCCGTGTGGCCCGTGAGGTGGGCGTCGAGGGCGAGCTGGGCGGTCAGGCGCAGGTGCCGGGGGCGGCGGGTACCTGGAAGGACCTCACCGATTCGGTGAACACCGCCTTCCGCAACCTCACCGGTCAGGTGCGCAACATCGCGCAGGTGACGACGGCGGTGGCGAACGGCGACCTGTCGCAGAAGGTCACCGTGGACGTCTCGGGCGAGATGCTCCAGCTGAAGAACACCGTGAACACGATGGTGGACCAGCTGTCCTCCTTCGCCGACCAGGTCACGCGGATGGCGCGCGACGTGGGCACGGAGGGCCGGCTCGGCGGCCAGGCCCGGGTCGAGGGGGTGTCCGGGACCTGGAAGGAACTGACCGACTCCGTCAACTTCATGGCCGGGAACCTGACCTCGCAGGTGCGCCAGATCGCCCAGGTGACCACGGCGGTGGCGCGCGGTGACCTGTCGCAGAAGATCGACGTGGACGCGCGCGGGGAGATCCTGGAGCTGAAGAACACCATCAACACGATGGTGGACCAGCTCTCGGCCTTCGCGGAGCAGGTGACCCGGGTGGCCCGGGACGTGGGCACGGAGGGCCGGCTCGGCGGCCAGGCGCAGGTGCCCGGGGTGGCCGGCGTCTGGCGCGACCTGACGGACTCGGTGAACGGCATGGCCGGGAACCTGACCTCCCAGGTCCGCAACATCGCCCAGGTCGCGACGGCGGTGGCGCGCGGTGACCTGTCGCAGAAGATCGACGTGGACGCGCGCGGGGAGATCCTGGAGCTGAAGAACACCATCAACACGATGGTGGACCAGCTCTCGAACTTCGCCGAGCAGGTGACCCGGGTGGCCCGCGAGGTGGGCACCGAGGGCATCCTGGGCGGCCAGGCGGAGGTCAAGGGGGTCTCCGGCACCTGGAAGGACCTCACCCAGTCCGTCAACTTCATGGCGAACAACCTGACCTCCCAGGTCCGCAACATCGCCGAGGTGACCACGGCGGTCGCCATGGGCGACCTGTCCAAGAAGATCACCGTCGACGCCAAGGGCGAGATCCTCGAACTGGTCACCACGGTGAACACGATGGTGGACCAGCTGTCCTCCTTCGCGGAGCAGGTGACGCGGGTGGCCCGTGAGGTGGGTACCGAGGGCATCCTCGGCGGCCAGGCCCGGGTGCGCGGGGTGACCGGCATCTGGAAGGACCTGTCGGACAACGTCAACACGATGGCCGGGAACCTGACGGCGCAGGTGCGCGGGATCGCCCAGGTGTCGGCGGCCGTCGCCAACGGCGACCTGACGAAGAAGGTCACCGTCGAGGCCCGCGGCGAGGTCGCGCAGCTCGCCGACACGGTCAACACGATGGTCAAGACCCTGTCCTCGTTCGCGGACGAGGTCACGCGCGTGGCCCGGGAGGTGGGCACGGAGGGCCGTCTGGGCGGCCAGGCGCACGTCCCGGGGGTCTCGGGCACGTGGAAGGACCTCACCGACTCGGTGAACTTCATGGCCTCCAACCTCACCGGGCAGGTGCGGCAGATCGCCATGGTCACGACGGCCATCGCCAAGGGCGACATGACCAAGAAGATCGACATCGATGCGCGCGGGGAGATCCTGGAGCTGAAGACGACCATCAACACGATGGTCGACCAGCTGTCCTCCTTCGCCGACCAGGTGACCAGGGTGGCCCGTGAGGTGGGTACCGAGGGCATCCTGGGCGGCCAGGCCCGGGTGCGCGACGTGGACGGCACCTGGCGGGACCTGACCGAGTCCGTGAACGAGATGGCCGGCAACCTCACCCGGCAGGTGCGGGCGATCGCGGCCGTGGCCACCGCGGTGACCCGCGGGGACCTGAGCCTGAAGGTCGACGTGGACGCGGCGGGCGAGATCCAGGCCCTCCAGGACAACATCAACACGATGATCGCGAACCTGCGAGACACCACCCTGGCCAACAAGGAGCAGGACTGGCTCAAGGGCAACCTCGCCCGGATCTCGGCGCTGATGCAGGGCCGCCGGGACCTGGACGACGTGGCCAAGCTGATCATGAGCGAGCTGACCCCGGTGGTCGCGGCGCAGCACGGGGCGTTCTTCCTCGCGGTGCCGACCGGCGGGAGCACCGAGATCGGGACGGACGGCGGCGCGGAGGGCTCGTACGAGCTGCGGATGCGCGGGAGCTACGCGTACGCGGGCAGCCAGATGCCGATCTCGTTCCGGCCGGGGGAGGGGCTGATCGGGACGGTCGCGGAGGAGAAGCGGACGATCCTGGTGGAGAACACCCCGCCGGGTTACCTGAAGATCTCCTCGGGGCTCGGTGAGGCGCCGCCGGCGCACGTGATCGTGCTGCCGGTGCTGTTCGAGGGGAAGGTCCTCGGCGTCATCGAGCTGGCCGGCTTCCAGCCGTTCACGCAGATCCAGAAGGACTTCCTCAGCCAGATCGCCGAGATGATCGGCACGAGCGTCAACACGATCTCCGTCAACTCCAAGACGGAGATGCTGCTCAAGCAGTCCCAGGAGATGACCGAGCAGCTGCGCGAGCGCTCCGACGAGCTGGAGAACCGGCAGAAGGCGCTCCAGGCCGCGAACGCGGAGCTGGAGGAGAAGGCAGAGCTGCTGGCCCAGCAGAACCGGGACATCGAGGTGAAGAACACCGAGATCGAGGAGGCCCGGCAGGTCCTGGAGGAGCGCGCCGAGCAGCTGGCGGTCTCGATGCGCTACAAGAGCGAGTTCCTCGCGAACATGTCGCACGAGCTGCGCACGCCGCTGAACTCGCTGCTGATCCTGGCGAAGCTGCTCGCGGACAACGCCGACGAGAACCTGTCGCCGAAGCAGGTGGAGTTCGCGGAGACCATCCACGGCGCGGGCTCGGACCTGCTCCAGCTGATCAACGACATCCTCGACCTGTCGAAGGTCGAGGCCGGGAAGATGGACGTGTCCCCGACGCGGATCGCGCTGGTCCAGCTCGTGGACTACGTGGAGGCCACCTTCCGGCCGCTGACCGCCGAGAAGGGGCTCGACTTCTCGGTGCGGGTCTCCCCGGAGCTGCCCGCGACCCTGCACACCGACGAGCAGCGCCTGCTCCAGGTGCTGCGCAACCTGCTGTCGAACGCGGTGAAGTTCACCGACAACGGGGCGGTGGAGCTGGTGATCCGGCCCGCCGGGGCCGACGTGCCGACGGCGATCCGGGAACAGCTGCTGGAGGCCGGGTCGCTGCGCGACGCGGACGGGGACCTGATCGCCTTCTCGGTGACCGACACCGGCATCGGGATCGCGGCGAGCAAGATGCTGGTGATCTTCGAGGCGTTCAAGCAGGCGGACGGCACGACGAGCCGCAAGTACGGCGGTACGGGCCTCGGGCTGTCCATCAGCCGGGAGATCGCCCGGCTGCTCGGCGGGGAGATCCACGCGGCGAGCGAGCCCGGGCGCGGGTCGACGTTCACGCTGTACCTGCCGCTGCACCCGAGCGAGCTGCCGCCGCAGGGGTACGCGCCGCCCACGCCCGGCGGGGCGCGCGGGGAGTACCGCAGGGCGGTCGAGGAGGCGCTGCCGGCGCCGCAGCCCGTCCCGGTGGCGGCGCTGCCCGTGGTGGCGAAGAACGCGGTGCCGGTGCGGCAGGCGCTGCCGGCGGCGGAGCCGGCCGGGCAGGGCTCCTCGGCGCTGTTCCGGCGCCGCCGCAAGCCGCTGGCCGGTCCGCCGCCGCGCACCGAGGTGCCGGGGCAGCCGGGCGGGGAGGCGTGGGGGGAGCAGGAGGAGCTGCCGGCGCCGCCGCGTACGTACGACTTCCACGGCGAGCGGGTGCTCATCGTGGACGACGACGTGCGCAACGTCTTCGCGCTGACGAGCGTGCTGGAGCAGCACGGGCTGGCGGTGCTCTACGCCGAGAACGGCAGGGAGGGCATCGAGGTGCTGGAGCAGCACGACGACGTGGCGGTCGTCCTGATGGACATCATGATGCCGGAGATGGACGGGTACGCGACGACGTCGGCGATCCGGCGGATGCCGCAGTTCGAGGGGCTGCCGATCATCGCGCTGACGGCGAAGGCGATGAAGGGGGACCGGGAGAAGGCCATCGACTCCGGGGCTTCCGACTACGTCACCAAGCCGGTCGAACCCGACTACCTACTGTCGGTCATGGAACAGCACATGCGCGGAAACTGACCGGCGGAGGGAACGTGACGGGAGGCCGCAGGGGGAACCTTCTGGCCTCCCGCCACGTTTCTGCTTCGTGCACAGTGACATCTTGGTGACAGGGTGTGGCGATCTCGGGACTGGGGCTACGATGACCGGCACAAGGACGGACGGCGCGAAGACGCCGTCCTCTGGGGCGGGCCCCGGCACACAGGCCGGCGTCCGGAGCCGGGGAGGCCCCATGCCGGGGCGAGGAGGACAGGGCATGGTGCAGAAGGCCAAGATCCTCCTGGTCGACGACAGGCCGGAGAATCTGCTGGCGCTGGAGGCCATCCTCTCCGCGCTCGATCAGACACTGGTCCGGGCGTCGTCGGGGGAGGAAGCGCTCAAAGCGCTGCTGACGGACGATTTCGCGGTCATCCTGCTGGATGTCCAGATGCCGGGCATGGACGGGTTCGAGACCGCCGCGCACATCAAGCGGCGCGAGCGGACCCGGGACATCCCGATCATCTTCCTCACCGCGATCAACCATGGTCCGCACCACACCTTCCGCGGGTACGCGGCGGGCGCGGTGGACTACATCTCGAAGCCGTTCGACCCCTGGGTGCTGCGCGCCAAGGTCTCGGTCTTCGTCGAGCTCTACACCAAGAACTGCCAGCTGCGGGAGCAGGCGGCCCTGCTGCGCCTCCAGCTGGAGGGCGGCGGCTCCAACGGCGACGGCAGCAAGGAGGCGGCCGGGCTGCTGGCCGAGCTCTCCGCGCGGCTCGCGGCGGTCGAGGAGCAGGCCGAGGCGCTGACCAAGCAGCTCGGCGAGGACTCCGCCGACGCCGCGGTGGTGGCGACCGCCGCGCACCTGGAGCGCAAGCTGACGGGACTGCGCCGCGCGTTGGACGCGCTGGAGCCCGGAGCCGGCGGGACCGCCCCGGTCCTGCCCGCCCAGGGCTGACGGGCCGCACGCCGGGACCGGGCGTCCCGGCGCCGGTGCCGTGCCCCGGCGAAGGGGCCGGGCCTCGGGTGCGGCTGGCGGGCCGTCAGGCCTGCCGGTGTGTCAAGACGCGTACGGACGGGGCGACACGAACGGGTGAAGGGGTGGGCACGCGTGTCCACCGGCACGCGCACCGGTAACCTCGGGCCCATGGCCTCAAGTACGTCCGGCAAGGGTTCCCAGAGCACCGCGGGCGCCGCGAAGGGCCGCCCCGGCCGGACGGCGGCGCCGGCCAAGAAGACGGCCCCCGCGCGCAAGCCTCCCGCGAAGAAGGCCGCGGCGGCCAGGCGCGCTCCCGTGAAGAAGACCGCCGCCAAAGCGGCGCCGTCCCCGACCGGGGGCGTGCTGTGGCTGGTCCGCGGCTGCTGGCTCGGGCTCGCGCACCTTGTCGGCAAGGCCTTCAGGGGCATCGGCCGGGGCGCCAAGAACCTCGACCCCGCCCACCGCAAGGACGGCGTCGCGCTGCTGCTGCTCGCCCTGGCGCTGATCGTCGCCGCCGGGACCTGGTCCAACCTGAGCGGGCCCGTCGGGGACCTGGTGACGATGCTGGTCACCGGGGCCTTCGGGCGCCTGGACCTGCTCGTGCCGATCCTGCTGGGGGTCATGGCGGTTCGTTTCATCCGCCACCCCGAGCAGAGCGACGCCAACGGGCGCATCGGCATCGGCCTGTCCGCCCTGGTCATCGGCGTCCTCGGACTGGTGCACATCGCCTGCGGGGCCCCGGGCCGCGACGAGGGCACCACCGCCATGCAGAACGCGGGCGGGCTCGTCGGCTGGGCGGCCTCCAAGCCGCTGATCTTCACCATGGGCGCGCCGCTGGCCGTGCCCATGCTGGTGCTGCTCACCGTCTTCGGCCTGCTGGTCGTCACCGCCACCCCGGTCAACGCCATCCCGCAGCGGCTGCGCCGGCTGGGGATCAAGCTGGGGATCATCGCTCCGAACGCGTACGACGAGGGGTACGGGCAGCCCGACGCCGGCCGACCCGAGCGGCACGACCCCGAGCAGTGGCGGGCCCGTGCCGAGGGCGCCGCCCTGCCGGGCGACCCCGCGGACGCCGCCGAGGAGGCGGCCCTGGCCAAGCGGCGCCGGCCCCGGCGGGCCGCCGCGCGTCCGGGGGAGCGGGAGATGGACGCCGTCGACGTGGCCGCGGCGGCCGCCGCCGCGCTGGACGGGGTGGTCTACGGAGGGCTGCCGCCGTCGCCGCTGGTCGCCGACCTCACCCAGGGGATCACCCCCCAGCGGGACGGGGTGGAGATCACCGCGCCCGTGCCGCCCGCCCGCGAGGAGCGTCCCGTTGCCGCCCCGGCCCCGGAGGAGCCGGCCGACACCCCGCACGAGCGCACCGCCGCGGCCTCGGGGACCCTGTCGGTGCCCGACCTGACGAAGGCGCCGCCCGAGGCCCAGCCGCTGCCGCCCCGCGCCGAACAGCTCCAGCTGCGCGGGGACATCACGTACTCGCTGCCCTCGCTGGACCTGCTGGAGAAGGGCGGCCCCGGCAAGACCCGCAGCGCCGCCAACGACTCGGTGGTCGCGGCGCTCACGAACGTGTTCACCGAGTTCAAGGTGGACGCGCAGGTCACCGGCTTCACCCGGGGCCCGACGGTCACCCGGTACGAGGTGACGCTCGGCGCCGCGGTGAAGGTCGAGCGGATCACGGCGCTGGCGAAGAACATCGCCTACGCCGTGGCCTCCCCGGACGTGCGGATCATCAGCCCGATCCCGGGCAAGTCGGCCGTCGGCATCGAGATCCCGAACACCGACCGGGAGATGGTCAACCTCGGCGACGTCCTGCGGCTCGCGGACGCCGCCGAGGACGACCACCCGATGCTGGTCGCGCTCGGCAAGGACGTCGAGGGCGGCTACGTCATGGCCAACCTCGCGAAGATGCCGCACGTGCTGGTCGCCGGCGCCACCGGTTCCGGCAAGTCCTCCTGCATCAACTGCCTGATCACCTCGATCATGGTCCGGGCCACCCCGGAGGACGTGCGGATGGTCCTGGTCGACCCCAAGCGGGTCGAGCTGACCGCCTACGAGGGCATCCCGCACCTGATCACCCCGATCATCACCAACCCCAAGCGGGCCGCCGAGGCCCTCCAGTGGGTGGTGCGCGAGATGGACCTGCGCTACGACGACCTGGCCGCCTTCGGCTACCGGCACATCGACGACTTCAACCGGGCGATCCGGGACGGCAAGATCAAACTGCCGCCCGGCAGCGAACGGGAGCTGAGCCCGTACCCGTACCTGCTGGTGATCGTCGACGAGCTCGCCGACCTGATGATGGTGGCCCCGCGCGACGTCGAGGACTCCATCGTGCGGATCACCCAGCTGGCCCGCGCGGCCGGCATCCACCTGGTGCTCGCCACCCAGCGGCCCTCGGTGGACGTGGTGACGGGTCTGATCAAGGCGAACGTGCCCTCGCGGCTGGCCTTCGCCACCTCCTCGCTCGCCGACAGCCGGGTCATCCTGGACCAGCCCGGCGCCGAGAAGCTGATCGGCAAGGGTGACGGACTGTTCCTGCCGATGGGCGCGAACAAGCCGGTCCGCCTCCAGGGCGCCTTCGTCACCGAGGACGAGATCGCCGGGATCGTGCAGCACTGCAAGGACCAGATGGCGCCGGTCTTCCGGGACGACGTCACGGTCGGGCAGAAGCAGAAGAAGGAAATCGACGAGGAGATCGGCGACGACCTGGACCTGCTGTGCCAGGCGGCGGAACTGGTGGTCTCCACCCAGTTCGGCTCCACCTCGATGCTCCAGCGCAAGCTGCGCGTGGGCTTCGCCAAGGCGGGGCGGCTCATGGACCTGATGGAGTCCCGGGGGGTCGTGGGTCCCAGCGAGGGCTCCAAGGCCCGCGACGTCCTGGTCAAACCCGACGAACTGGACGGGGTGCTCGCCGTCATCCGGGGCGAGGGCCCCTAGAACGGGGATCCGCCCGCCTCACCCGGCCGGAGGGGGTTCGGCGGGCAACCGTTTCCCTTGGGCGTGCGTCCAGTTGAGCGAGGCAGCGGTGGGTGGCGCCCTCGCCATACGGATGGCGTAGGAAGCGGACCCTCCGGTTGCCCCACCCTTTCGTCACCCCCCTAGACTGGACATCCAGCAGGTGGCTACACGCTCGAAAGGCGCCCTTGTGTCCATCGGCAACTCCAACTCCCCCGAAGAAGAGCGGCCTTCGACCGACGACCGGTCCGAGGACCGGCTCGTCGAACGTTCCGTCGAAGCTCCGTCCATCGGGACGGCCCTCAAGAAGGCCCGGATCGCCGCCGGGCTCACAGTCGACGAGGTCTCCTCCACGACGCGCGTGCGCATCCCGATCGTGCACGCGATCGAGGAGGACGACTTCACGCGGTGCGGCGGCGACGTGTACGCCCGCGGCCACATCCGTACGCTCGCCCGCGCCGTTCACCTCGACCCGGTCCCCCTGGTCGAGATGTACGACGCGGCCCACGGCGGCCGGCCGGCACCCACCCCCGCCGCACCGATGTTCGAAGCCGAGCGCATCCGACCCGAACGGCAGCGGCCCAACTGGACCGCCGCCATGGTCGCCGCCATCGTCGCCGTGATCGGCTTCGTCGGCTTCACCGCCTTCGGCGGCGACGAGGAGAAGGCCAAGCACCCGGTGGCGGAAGGTTCCGTCTCCCCGCAGCCCGCGCCCAAGCAGTCGGCCGGCAAGCAGCAGCCCCCGGCCCAGACCCCGCAGGCCCCCAAGCCGGAGCCCTCGGACAGTGCCATCGCGGCCGCGCCCAAGGACCTCGTCACGGTGGTCCTGACCGCCGACGTCGGCGAGAGCTGGATCTCGGCCAAGGACCACAGCGGCCGGCTGCTCTTCGACGGCACCCTCGCGCAGGGCGAGTCCAAGACCTTCACCGACAAGGAGTCCGTGGACCTCGTCCTGGGCGACGCCGGGGCCGTCAAGCTGTTCGTGAACGGCAAGGAGATCAAGGACAGGTTCGAGTCGGGCCAGGTGGAACGTCTCACCTACACCCGGGACGACCCCCGTCAGGGACAGGCCCAGGCGGGCTGACCAGCACTGAACCTCTGATTCCGGATCCCCGGGGCGCCCAGAAGCGCCCCGGGGATCTTGGTTAACCGGGACTTGGGGCGGGGGTCGCCGTCCGGACGAAGTAGTCTTGAGTCCATGCCCGAACGCCGTACCGTCGCCCTTGTCACTCTTGGCTGCGCCCGTAACGAGGTGGACTCGGAGGAGCTCGCAGGCCGCTTGGCGGCGGATGGCTGGGAGCTCGTCGAGGACGCCGCCGACGCGGACGTAGCCGTCGTCAACACCTGTGGCTTCGTCGAAGCCGCCAAGAAGGACTCCGTAGACGCCCTGCTGGAAGCCAACGATCTCAAGGATCACGGCCGGACCCAGGCCGTCGTCGCCGTCGGCTGCATGGCCGAGCGCTACGGCAAGGAGCTCGCCGAAGCGCTGCCCGAAGCCGACGGGGTCCTCGGCTTCGACGACTACGCCGACATCTCCAGCCGCCTGCAGACCATCCTCAACGGCGGCAACGTCGAGGCCCACGCCCCGCGCGACCGGCGCCAGCTCCTGCCGATCAGCCCCGCCGAGCGCCAGAACGCCTCCGTGGCCCTGCCCGGCCACGCCCAGGACGGCGCCGAGGCGCCCGCCGAGGCCCCCGCCGACCTGCCCGAGGGCCTCGCCCCCGCGTCCGGGCCGCGCGCCCCGCTGCGCCGCCGCCTGGACAACAGCCCGGTCGCCTCGGTCAAGCTGGCCTCCGGCTGCGACCGCCGCTGCTCCTTCTGCGCCATCCCGTCCTTCCGCGGGTCCTTCATCTCCCGCCGCCCCTCCGACGTGCTGGGCGAGACCCGCTGGCTCGCCGAGCAGGGCGTCAAGGAGATCATGCTGGTCTCCGAGAACAACACCTCGTACGGCAAGGACCTCGGCGACATCCGCCTGCTGGAGACCCTGCTGCCCGAGCTCGCCGCGGTCGACGGCATCGAGCGCGTCCGCGTCAGCTACCTCCAGCCCGCCGAGATGCGGCCCGGGCTGATCGACGTGCTCACCTCGACCCCCAAGGTCGTCCCGTACTTCGACCTGTCCTTCCAGCACTCGGCCCCCGACGTGCTGCGCGCCATGCGCCGCTTCGGTGACACCGACCGCTTCCTGGAGCTGCTGGACACCATCCGCTCCAAGGCCCCGCAGGCCGGCGTCCGCTCCAACTTCATCGTCGGCTTCCCCGGCGAGACCGAGGAGGACTTCGCCGAGCTGGAGCGCTTCCTCACCCACGCCCGCCTCGACGCCATCGGCGTCTTCGGCTACTCCGACGAGGACGGCACCGAGGCCGCCACGTACGAGAACAAGCTGGACGAGGAGACCGTTGCCGAGCGCCTCGCGCACATGCAGCGGCTCGCCGAGGAGCTCACCTCCCAGCGTGCGGAGGAGCGGATCGGCGAGACCCTTGAGGTACTCGTCGAAACGGTCGTCCCGTTCGACGAGGCGGAGGAGGGCGAGGGCGCCTACGGGCGCGCCGCCCACCAGGCCCCCGAGACCGACGGCCAGGTCGTCTTCACCGACGGCACCGGCCTGGTCCCCGGGACCATCGTCACCGCGAAGGTGGTCGGCACGCTGGGCGTGGACCTGGTGGCCGAACCCCTGGGCACGGAGTTCTCGGAAATCCTGGAGGCGGCCGGATGAGCGGAGTCCCGGCATCAGCGGCGGGCGGGACCGGCCGCCGGCCCACGCCCGGCGCGAAGCTCGGGACTGCGGCCGTCAATCAGGCCAGCCTCTGGAACATCGCCAACATCCTGACGATGATCCGGCTCGTCCTCGTGCCGGGATTCGTCCTGCTGCTGCTCGCCGACGGGGGCTACGACCCCGTCTGGCGGGCACTGGCCTGGGCGGCCTTCGCCGTCGCCATGATCACGGACATCTTCGACGGGCACCTCGCCCGGACGTACAACCTGGTCACGGACTTCGGCAAGATCGCCGACCCCATCGCCGACAAGGCGATCATGGGGTCGGCGCTCGTCTGTCTCTCCTGGCTCGGCGACCTGCCCTGGTGGGTCACCGGGGTGATCCTCGGGCGGGAGCTCGGGATCACGCTGATGCGCTTCTGGGTGATCCGCTACGGGGTGATCCCGGCCAGCCGGGGCGGCAAGCTCAAGACCCTGGCCCAGGGCACGGCGGTGGGCATGTACGTGCTCGCGCTGACCGGGCCGCTGGCCACGCTGCGGTTCTGGGTGATGGCGGTGGCCGTCGTACTGACCGTCGTCACCGGTCTGGACTACGTCCGCCAGGCCGTGGTGCTGCGCCGGACCGGACTGGCGGCGGAGCGGGCCTCGAAGTGACGAACGGGGCGGGGGAGGCACCGGAATCCTTGGGAGCGGGGGAAGGTGCTGCGGGTGTGGCCGAAGACGTGCTGCGCCTGCTTGCGGAGAGTGACCAGAGCCTCGCCGTGGCGGAGTCGCTGACCGGGGGGATGGTGGCGGCGGAGCTCACGGCCGTCCCCGGCGCCTCGCGCTCCTTCCGCGGCTCGGTCACGGCGTACGCCACCGAGCTCAAGCACCGGGTGCTCGGCGTGGACGCCGCACTGCTCGCGGCCGAAGGCGCGGTGAACGCGCAGGTCGCGGCGGAGATGGCCAGCGGGGTACGGCGCGTGATGGGCGCCTCGTGGGGGATCGCGACGACCGGAGTGGCCGGTCCGGACCCCCAGGACGGGCAGCCGGTCGGCACCGTTTTCATCGCCGTGGCGGGTCCGGGGGGCAGGAAAACGGCCCGGCTGCGGTTGAACGGCTCCCGTACGGAAATCCGTAGGGAGAGTGCACGCACAGTGCTCGAACTGCTCTCGAGCGAACTCCGCGAGAATCTGCGGGGGCAGGATACGGAACAGAACGGGGGGATTTGATGTTTGCAGCCCTGAGTGAACACGACATCGCTCCCCGCACGGCCGCGGCGCGAGGCGGTACGGTGGGGCGTGAAGGTTACGGCTACACGGTCAGAGGAGGGAGCCACCGATGATTCTGCTCCGTCGCCTGCTGGGTGACGTGCTGCGTCGGCAGCGCCAGCGCCAGGGCCGTACTCTGCGCGAAGTCTCCTCGTCCGCCCGAGTTTCGCTCGGCTATCTCTCCGAGGTGGAGCGGGGGCAGAAGGAGGCATCCTCCGAGCTGCTCTCCGCGATCTGCGACGCGTTGGACGTACGGATGTCCGAGCTGATGCGCGAGGTCAGTGACGAGCTGTCGCTGGCCGAGCTCGCGCAGTCGGCAGCCGCAAGCGAACCGGTGCCGGCACCGGTGCGCCCGATGCTCAATTCGGTCTCCGTGGCCTCGGTCACGGGCGGACCCGAACGGGTGACCATCAAGGCGCCCGTGGAAGCGGTGAACGTCGTAGCCGCTTGAGTACGCGAGCTGGACACGTGGGTGTGGCGGGAGCCCCGGGTGGTGCGTGAGGCACCGGCCGGGGCTCCTTGCCGTCGTGGCGCCCCCGCACTGCCGTGCGCCCGGTCTTCTGGGTGCGGGGGCCGGGGGCGTGGGGGAGGATGGGCGCGACCGGGAACCGGCCTTCCCCAGGACTCCGTCCGGGGGGACCGCCATGGAGGTGGCCGTGCGGCTGTTACTGCGCATACCTGTGGCTCTGCCCGTCGTACTGGCCCTCCCCCTCGCGCTGGCGGTGGGCGCGCTGTGGGGGTGGGCCGTGGTGAGGCTGGCGCTGGCGCCGGCCGACTCGGGGCCCGTCGAGGGGGCGATAGCCATGGGCGGCTGGGGGCTGGGGCTCCTGCCCGTCCACTGTGTACCGGGCCCCGTGCGCAGGGCCCGCGGTGAGGATGCCGGTGGAACTCCGGACGTGGTGGGGGTTACCAGGGCATCGACACCCCTCCGTTCGGCCGAAGGATCTGGCCCGTCATGAAGGACGAGGCGTCCGAGGCCAGGTAGAGCACCGCGTGGGCGATGTCCCCGGGCTCGCCGACCCGGCGC
Source organism: Streptomyces sp. NPDC029216 (assembly GCF_040648015.1). NCBI lineage: Bacteria > Bacillati > Actinomycetota > Actinomycetes > Kitasatosporales > Streptomycetaceae > Streptomyces > Streptomyces sp. NPDC029216. The sequence goes on from NZ_JBEZWL010000074.1 coordinate 17,583, forward strand.
AGCGGGGACATCCGGACCATGGCGGCCTCGGTCTGCTCCTGGGCCTCGGGGCTGTGGCGGGCGGTCATGGGGGTGCGGATCCATCCCGGGGCGACGGCGTTGACGCGGATGCCGTACGGGCCGCTCTCGGTGGCGAGGGTCTTGGTGAGCTGGACGACGGCGGCCTTGGCGGCGCTGTAGCAGAGCAGGCCGGGCTGGGCGGCGTCCACGGCCCCCGAGGCCATCGTGACGACCGAGCCGGGGCGGCCGGCGGCGATCATGGCGCGGACGGCCTCCTGGCAGGTGCGCAGGACCCCCTTGAAATTGACGTCCAGGACCCGGTCGAGGTCCTCGTCGGTGGTCTCCAGGACGCTGCTGGTGTGCATGACCCCGGCGATGGCGGCGGTGATGTCGAGCGGCCCGGCCGCGGCGACGGCGGCGCGCAGGGCGGCGCGGTCGGTGACGTCGAGGGGGTGGGCGGTGGCGGTTCCGCCGGCTTCGGCGATCAGGGTGGTGGTCTCGGCGAGGCCCCGCTCGTCGCGGTCCGCGCAGTGCACGGCCGCGCCCGCCCCGGCGAGCAGGAGCGCGGTGGCCCGGCCTATGCCGGCGGCGGCTCCGGTGACGAGCGCGGTGCGGCCGGTGAGGTCGTACGCGGTGATGGGTGTGGGCATGCCAGGACGGTACGAGTCGATCTGACGGGCCGTCAATTGGCAGGGGTGTCCGGAGTGGGGCCGGACTGGCAGCGCGGGCACCAGTACGTGGGGCGGTCGTCCTGCGGGGCCTCGCGCACGGGGGTGCCGCAGCGCAGACAGGGGCGGCGGGCGCGGCCGTACACGAACAGCTCCCGGCCGGGGCGGTGGCTGCCGGTGGTGTTGCGGGGCCCGCCGTGGCCGGTGTTCGCCGCCAGCAGGCGCTGGGCGGCGGCCGCGATGCGGACGGCGGTGACCTCCGGGTCGGGGAGGGCGCCGACGGGGGTCCAGGGGGTGACCCGGGCCAGGAAGCAGAGCTCGCTCTTGTAGATGTTGCCGATGCCCGCCAGGTTGCGCTGGTCGAGCAGGGCCTCGCCGAGGGGGCGGCCGGGGGTGGCGAGGAGGTTGGCGGCGGCCCGGTCCGGGTCCCAGTCGGGCCCCAGGAGGTCGGGGCCCAGATGGCCCACGGCCCGGCCCTCGTCGGCGGTGCGCAGCAGCTCCAGGACGGGGAGGCGGTAGCCGACAGCGGTGGCGTCGGCGGTGGCCAGGACGGCCCGGATCTCGTGGGCGGGGCCGCCGCGCCACTTCTGGGCGGGGGCGAAGACGTACCAGGCGCCGTCCATGCCGAGGTGGCTGTGGAGGGTGAGGCCGCCTTCGAGGCGGGCGAGGAGGTGCTTGCCGCGCGGGGTGACGTCGAGGGTGGTGCGGCCGGTGAGGTCGGCGGTGGCGAAGCGGGGGACGCGCAGGTCGGCGTGGGTGAGGGGCTTGCCCGCGAGGGCGGCGTGCAGGCGGGCCGCGACGCGGTGGACGCTGTCTCCTTCGGGCATGGGGCCATTGTCGCGCCGTCCCGCCGGGGAACGCGGAACCCCCTGGACGGGGTGGCCGTCGCAGGGGGTTCCGGGATCAGGAGGCGTGAGGGCCCGACGGGCCGCTCATCACTTCCAGGTGATGCCCTTCTGGGGCGGGTTGTTCAGGTTGTTGTACGGGTCGCCCCAGTACTCGGCGCCGGTGACCTTGGTGCCGGTCGGCGCGAGGGCGATGGCGCAGGAGGTCTGGGACTGGCCGTTGGTGAAGCCCTTCGGCAGCGACTCGCTCGGGCACTTCTCGAACTTGCCGGCGATCAGCAGGGTGTCGGACTCGCTGCCGCCGTCGAGCAGGCCCTTCATGTGGCCGACGGAGGCGAAGGACAGGTCCGTCGTGCCGGTGTTCTTGGCCGTGTAGTGGATGTAGAAGGGGGTCTTGCCCTTCACCTTGTCGGCGACGTTCAGCGACGTCAGGTCGGCCGGGCTGCCCGCCTCGATGCTGGTGACCGTGAGGGCGAGCTGGCCGCTCTTGCTGCCGGAGGTGAACGGGACCGTCGCGGCCTCGCCGATCTTGAAGGCCTGGCCGGACTTGGCCACCGCACCGCTGCCGCCGGCGGGGGCGCCGGAGGCGCCGTCGTAGCCGCCTGCGGCCGGGGAGCTCGGGGCTCCGGCCGGCGGGGTGGCGTAGCCGCCGGGCTGGGACGCCTGGGCGGACGGGGCGGCGGGGGCCGCGGGTACCTCTTCGTTGCCGTCCTTGCAGCCCGTCAGGATCAGGCTCGAGGCCACGGCGAGGCCGGCCGCGGCCAGGGTGGTCTTGCGCATGCTGATGCTGCTCACTCTTCTTCTCCCCCATGACTGTGCACCGCCAATGCAGTGCCTGTGATCACCTTTGATAAGCCATGGATAAGCGCTGATGCCAGCTCAGGAGCGGCTGGCAGCGGTTTCGTGACATGGCCAAGACATACGTGTCTGAGTCGAGACCGGAGCGAGTTCAAGCCGTTTCCCCGGCGGACGTCGGTCAGTTGCGCAGCCGCAGGCCCCTCGGGGTGGCGTGGAAGCCCGCCGTCTCCAGGTCCCGGCCGAGCGGTGAGGTCAGGGCAGCCGCGGCGTTGATCCGCTCCACCGTCAGGTCCGGGAGGGTGCCCGCGCGGGAGGCCGCCGCCAGGGCCGCCGTGGCCGCCGCCAGGCGCGGATCGCCCGGGTCGGCGGCCCAGGCCAGCAGGGTCTTTCCGCCGCGCTCCAGGTAGAGGGTGAGCTCGCCGTCGACCAGGACCACCAGGGAGCCCGCCTTGCGGCCCGGCTTGTGGGTGGCTCCGGCGGGCGGCTCCGGCCAGGGCAGGGCCGCCCCGTACGCGTTCGCCGGATCGGCGGCGGCCAGGACCACCGCCGCCAGCGGGGGCGGGGTCCGCTCGGCCGCGCGGAGCCGGTCCACCGCGCCGTCCATCGCGAACTGGGCCGCGCCCAGCCCCTCCACCACGTAACCCCTGCGGGCCTGCCCGCTGTCCTCGAACGCGGACAGGATCCGGTACACCGCGCTGAAGCCGCCCTCGACGCCCTCCGCCGCCACCGCCCCGCGGGTGACCACCCCGTGCCGGTCGAGCAGGGTGCGGGCCAGGGCATGGGCGCGGTGCGTCGGGTCCGGGGCCGGCGCCGGGAGGAGCGACCAGCGGCCCGAGACCGTCGGCGGGCCCGTACGGGAGACCGTGGCGCTGAGGCTGCCGTACCGGCCGCGCGGCACCGTACGCCGGGCCCGGTGCGCGGTGGCCCCCGCCGTACGGCCCGAGCCCAGCAGGGAGCGCAGCGGGGCCAGGGTGTCGTTGGTCAGCCGGCCCGACCAGGCCAGGTCCCACAGGGCCGAGGACAACTCCAGGTCCGTGGCCTCGGGATGGCGGGCCCGGACGGATTCCGTGAGCTGGCGGAAGAACAGGCCGTACCCGCCGGACAGGGCGTCCAGCACCGCCTGGTGCAGCGGGCCCAGCTCCAGGGGGTGCGGTTCGGGGAGCAGCAGCGGCGCCGCGTCCGCCAGATAGAGGGAGATCCAGCCGTCCTTGCCCGGCAGGGCTCCCGCGCCCGCCCACACCACCTCGCCGGTCGTGGTCAGTTCGTCCAGCAGGGTCGGCGCGTACCCCGCGACCCGGGAGGGCAGGATCAGCCGCTCCAGAGCCGAGGCCGGCACCGGGGCGCCCTGGAGCTGCTCCACCGCGCGCGCCAGGCCGTCGATCCCGCGCAGCCCGCCGCCCAGGTGCTGCCACTGCGGCAGGAACGTCGCCAGCGAGGCCGGCGGGACCGGTTCCAGCTCCTGCCGGAGCGCCGCCAGCGAGCGGCGCCGCAGCCGCCGCAGCACCGCCGCGTCGCACCACTCCTGCCCGATGCCCGCCGGATGGAACTCGCCCTGCACCACCCGGCCCGCCGCCGCGAGCCGGTGCAGGGCGCCCTCGGTCACCGCCGCGCCCAGGCCGAAGCGGGCGGCGACGGCGGTCGTGGTGAACGGGCCGTGGGTGCGCGCGTAGCGGGCCAGCAGATCGCCGAGCGGGTCCTTGACCGGCTCGGTGAACGCCTCCGGCACCCCCACCGGCAGGGCCGTGCCCAGGGCGTCCCGCAGCCGGCCCGCGTCCTCGATCGCCGCCCAGTGCTCCACGCCGCCGATCCGCACCCGGATCGCGCGCCGGGCCCCCTCCAGGGTGGCCGCCCAGCCCGGCTCCGCGCCCCGCTGCGCCAGCTCGGCGTCCGTCAACGGGCCCAGCAGGCGCAGCAGATCGGCCACCGACTCGGCGTCCTTCGCCCGCCGGTCCTCCGTCAGCCACTGGAGCTCCCGCTCCAGTTCCTCCAGCACCTCCGCGTCGAGGAGCTCGCGCAGCTCGGCCTGGCCCAGCAGCTCCGCCAGCAGCCGCGAGTCCAGCGACAGCGCCGCCGCCCGCCGCTCGGCCAGCGGCGAGTCGCCCTCATAGAGGAACTGGGCGACGTACCCGAACAGCAGGGAGCGGGCGAAGGGCGAGGGTTCCGGTGTGGTGACCTCAACCAGACGGACGCGGCGCGCCTCGACGTCCCCCATCAGCTCGGTCAGACCCGGTACGTCGAAGACGTCCTGGAGGCATTCGCGTACGGCCTCCAGCACGATCGGGAACGAGCCGAACTCCGAGGCCACCTGGAGCAGTTGCGAAGCCCGCTGGCGCTGCTGCCACAGCGGGGTGCGCTTGCCGGGACTGCGCCGCGGCAGCAGCAGGGCGCGCGCGGCGCACTCGCGGAACCGGGAGGCGAACAGGGCCGATCCGCCGACCTGGTCGGTGACGATCTGCGCGACCTCCCCCTGGTCGAAGGCCACGTCGGCGGCGCCCAGCGGGGCCTGCTCGTCGTCGAACTCGAAGGACGGGGGACGCGCGGGGTCGTGGTCGAGGAGGTCCAGGTCCATGGAGAGCAGGTCGGCGTCCGGCAGGCGCAGCACGATCCCGTCGTCGGCATGCATCACCTGGGCGTCCATGCCGTACTTCTCGGCGAGCCGGGCGCCCAGCGCCAGCGCCCACGGGGCGTGCACCTGGGCGCCGAAGGGGGAGTGGACGACGACCCGCCAGTCGCCCAGCTCGTCGCGGAACCGCTCCACCACGATGGTCCGGTCGTCCGGGACGTGCCCGCAGGCCTCCCGCTGCTCCGCGAGGTAGGCCAGGACGTTGTCGGCGGCCCAGGCGTCGAGCCCCGCCGCCAGCAGCCGCAGCCGGGCGTCCTCGTCGGTGAGCGCGCCGAGCTCGCGCAGGAAGGCGCCGACGGCGCGGCCCAGTTCGAGCGGACGGCCCAGCTGGTCGCCCTTCCAGAACGGCAGCCGGCCGGGCACCCCGGGAGCCGGGGTGACCAGGACCCGGTCACGGGTGATGTCCTCGATCCGCCAGGAGGTCGTGCCCAGGGTGAACACGTCGCCCACGCGGGACTCGTAGACCATCTCCTCGTCGAGCTCGCCGACCCGGCCGCCGCCCTTCTTCGGGTCCGCGCCCGCGAGGAAGACACCGAAGAGCCCGCGGTCGGGGATGGTGCCCCCCGAGGTCACCGCCAGTCGCTGCGCGCCGGGCCGGCCGGTGACCGTCCCCGCGACCCGGTCCCACACCACGCGGGGTCTGAGCTCGGCGAACGCGTCCGACGGGTAGCGGCCCGCCAGCATGTCCAGCACCGAGGAGAACGCGGATTCCGGCAGCGCCGCGAAGGGCGCCGCCCGCCGCACCAGCGCCAGCAGGTCGTCCAGCTGCCAGGTGTCCATCGCGGTCATCGCGACCAGCTGCTGGGCGAGCACGTCGAGCGGGTTGGACGGGATCCGCAGGGACTCGATCTCACCCGTGCGCATCCGCTCGGTGACCACCGCCGCCTGGACCAGGTCCCCCCGGTACTTGGGGAAGACCACACCGGTGGAGACGGCGCCCACCTGGTGCCCGGCCCGCCCCACCCGCTGGAGCCCCGAGGCCACCGACGGCGGCGACTCCACCTGCACCACCAGGTCCACCGCACCCATGTCGATGCCCAGCTCCAGGCTGGAGGTCGCCACCACCGCGGGCAGCCGGCCCGCCTTGAGGTCCTCCTCGACCAGCGCCCGCTGCTCCTTGGACACCGAGCCGTGGTGCGCGCGGGCCAGCAGCGGCGGGGCGCCCTGCGCGGCGCCCGACTGGGCCATGATCTCGGCCGGGGGCGGCGCGCCCTCGCCGAGCAGCTCGCCCGTGGCGCGCTCGTAGGCGATCTCGTTGAGCCGGTTGCACAACCGCTCCGCGAGGCGCCGGGAGTTGGCGAACACGATCGTGGAGCGGTGGGCCTGCACCAGGTCCGCGATCCGCTCCTCGACATGGGGCCAGATCGACGGCTTGTCCCCGCCCTCCCGGCCCTCGGTGGCCGGAGAGCCGCCCAGCTCGCCCATGTCCTCCACCGGCACGACCACCGACAGGTCGAACTCCTTGGCCGACGGCGGCTGCACGATCTCCACCCGGCCGCGCGGGGCCAGGTAGCGGGCCACCTCCTCCACCGGCCGGACCGTCGCCGACAGCCCGATCCGGCGGGCCGGGCGCGGCAGCAGCTCGTCCAGCCGCTCCAGGGAGAGCGCCAGATGGGCGCCGCGCTTGGTCCCGGCGACCGCGTGCACCTCGTCCAGGATCACCGTCTCGACCCCGGACAGGGCGTCGCGGGCCGCCGAGGTCAGCATCAGGAACAGCGACTCCGGAGTGGTGATCAGGATGTCGGGCGGCCGCAGCGACAGCGCCCGGCGCTCGGCGGCCGGGGTGTCCCCCGAGCGGATCCCGACCCGGACGTCCGGCTCCGGCAGGCCCAGCCGGGCCGACTCCTGCCGGATCCCCGTCAGCGGGCTGCGCAGATTGCGCTCCACGTCCACCGCGAGGGCCTTCAGCGGCGATACGTACAGCACCCGGCAGCGCTTCTTCGGCTCGGCCGGCGGCGGCTGCGAGGCCAGCCGGTCGAGGGCGGCGAGGAAGGCGGCCAGCGTCTTGCCGGAGCCGGTGGGCGCCACGACCAGGACGTCCGAGCCCTCCCCGATGGCCCGCCAGGCGCCCTCCTGCGCGGAGGTGGGCGTACGGAAGGCCCCCGTGAACCACGAGCGGGTCGCGGGGGAGAACGAGTCGAGCGCAGCGCCTGCCATGCCCCCATCGTGCACCCGGCCACTGACAACCGGCCGGACCTGGGCAAACGCACGCCGGAACGGGGGAGCAGAATGAGGGCATGGGGAAGGAAGACGGGAGTGGTGCGGGGGGCCGCGAGTGGGCCCGGCACTGGCAGTACCCGCAGCTGCCCGGACTGGACCTGCTGCGCGCCCACTACGTACGCCACACCTTCCCGCGCCACGCCCACGACGGGTACGTCATCGCGGCCGTCACCGGCGGCGTCGAGGAGGTCGGCCTGCCCGGCGGCCCCGTACGGGCCGGACCGGGCAGCGTGGTGCTGATCAACCCCGAGGTGCCGCACAGCGCCCGCGCCGGCGCCCCCGAGGGCTGGGCCTACTCCACGCTCTACCCCTCCCGGAACCTGATCACCGAGGTCGCCACCGAGATCGGCACCCCGCGCGGCACCCCCGGTTTCACCGCCGCCCTGGTCCCCGACGCGCAGGGCGCGAAGATGATCACCGAGGTGCACCGGGCCGCCGAGGCCGGCAACGCGCTGGCCGCCGACACCCTGCTGCGCGCCGTCGTGGCCCGGATGCTCAGCCGGCACGCCGCACCGCTGCCCGCCCGTACGGTGGCCCGCGCGGGGGGCTCCGACGCGGAGCGGGCCCGGGCGGTGCTGGAGGAGCGGATGGCCGGGCCACCGTCGCTGGAGGCGCTCGCGGCGGAGCTGGGGACCAGCCCGTTCGCGCTGCTGCGGGCGTTCCGGGAGCGGTACGGGATGCCGCCGCACACCTGGCTGACGGATGCCCGGGTGCGCAGGGCACGGCGGCTGCTGGACGCGGGGGTGGCGCCGGCGGAGGCGGCGGTGACCGTCGGCTTCACCGACCAGCCGCACCTGAACCGGCACTTCACGCGGATCGTGGGCGTCCCCCCGGGCGCCTACCGGCGCGAGCGCGCGGGCTAGGGGTGCGGGCCAGGGGGTGGGGCGCGCAAGAACGTACAAGACCCGGTCGGGCCGTCGCGCCTACGTTCAGGGCGTGGCAGAACATCAGATGGTGATACAAGAGGCCGTTGACGGGGTCGACGGGGTCGACGGGGTCGACGGCGTCGGCGGGCGGCCGCGGGCCGCCGTGACGAGGGACGCCCTCGGGGTAGGGGTGGCCGTCGGCCTGTCCGGGTTCGCGTTCGGGGTGACCGCCGCCGGCGCCGGCATCAGCGTGCTCCAGGCCTGCGTGCTGAGCCTGCTCGTCTTCACCGGCGCCTCCCAGTTCGCCCTCGTCGGAGCGCTCGCCGCGGGCGGCAACCCGTTCACCGCCGCCGCCGGGGCGTTCTTCCTCGGCACCCGCAACGCCTTCTACGGGCTGCGGCTGTCGCAGCTGCTCGCGCTGCCCCGCGCCCTCCGGCCGTTCGCCGCGCACTGGGTCATCGACGAGACCACCGCCGTCGCCCTCGCGCAGCCCGACCGCAGGTCGGCCCGGCTCGGGTTCACCGTCACCGGGCTCAGCCTGTACCTGCTGTGGAACCTCACCACCCTCCTCGGCGCGCTCGGCGCCGAGGCCATCGGGGACACCGCAGCATGGGGGCTGGACGCCGCCGGGCCCGCCGTGTTCCTCGCGCTCCTCGCGCCCATGCTGAAGACCGCCACCGAGCGGGCCGTGGCCGGGCTCGCGCTCGTCCTCGGGCTGGGTTTCCTGCCCGTGCTGCCCGCCGGGGTGCCCGTACTGATCGCCGCGCTGGCCGCGCCCGCCGTGCTCTGGCTGAAGGGACGCCGTTCATGAACGTCTGGATCGCCATCGGGCTCACCGTCGCCGGGTGCTACGCCCTCAAGCTCGCCGGACTGCTCGTCCCCGCCGGGGCCCTGGAGCGGCCGGCGGTCCGCCGGCTCTCCGCCCTGCTGCCCGTCGCGCTGCTCGCGGCGCTCACCGCCCAGCAGACCTTCAGCAGCGGCCACGAGCTGGTCCTCGACGCCCGCGCCGCCGGGCTGGCGGCCGCTGCCGTGGCACTGCTGCTGAGGGCCCCGTTCCTGGTCGTGGTCGGGGCGGCGGTGGTGGTCACCGCCGGCGTACGGGCCCTGGGCGGTTAGGCCGTGTCTAGCCGAGCGGCCGCCCGTACGCCCTCAGCGTCAGCAGGGCCTCGACGGTGGTGATCGGCCGCCGTTCCAGGGAGCTGCCCGGGGCCCAGGCCCGGCGGCGTGCCGGCCAGCCGCCGTCCGGCTGCTGCTGCGCCGCGAGGAAGTCCAGCGAGCGGTCCATCTCCTCGTCGGTGAACCAGCCCCGGGCCAGCGACTCCGGCCGCCGCGCGTAGTCGTACGGGAACAGCCGCTCGCCCGGTGCGTAGCCGGGGGAGAGCGGGTACTCCTCGCAGCGGGCCGGGTCGAGCACCGCCAGGCGCCGCTCGCGCACGAGCCGGCCCAGCCGGTCCGCCGCGGCCGCCGCGCGGGCCCGGTCGGGGACCCCGTCGAGGAAGGCCACCGCGCCCTGGACCTCGTACGGGTGCGCGTGGCGCAGCGTCTCGACCCGCTCCCAGCAGAACTCCGTGGCCCGGAAGAGCCAGGCGTCCCAGATCCGGTTGCGGTGCAGCACCCCGACGACGGGGCCCGTGGTCAGCAGCTCGCCCGGCGGGTCGTCGCACACCGGGTGCCAGGGGGCGGTGGGGTAGCCGCGCGGGGCCGCGACGACCAGCGGGAGGGCGCCCTCCGGGGTGGAGATCCGGGTCAGGTGGCGGCAGATCCGGTCGATGCGCTGCCCGGCGCAGCGGCCGAGGCCGTCGAGGATCCGCAGGGCGTGCGCGGTGTGCAGGGGCTGGCTCAGCGGGCCGCGCAGATCGGGGTCGAGGGCGTGGCCGTAGCCGCCGTCGGCGCCCAGGTAGGAGCCGAGGGCGGTGTCGACCGGGTCGGGGTCCCCGCCGAGGAAGTGGTACGCGAACCGGCGTTGCTCCAGCACCCGGGCGGTGAGCCAGATGAACTGCTCGGCGCGGGCCAGCGGGGCCGGTGCGGCCGCGGGGGCCGGCGCGGAAGCTTCGTCTCCAGGCATGCGAGCCACCGTAGGCGCGCGGGCGGTGGCGGAGGGCGGCAACGGGGACGGTGCACTCTCCGGGGCGGGATACTGGGGTCATGCGGTTGACGATTTTCTGGGAGCGGATGGCGGAGCACTTCGGCGCGGCCTACGCGGACTCCTTCGCGCGGGACCACGTCTTGTCGGAGCTCGGCGGGCGCACGGTGCACCAGGCGCTGGAGGCGGGCTGGGAGACGAAGGACGTGTGGCGCGCGGTGTGTTCGGCGATGGACGTGCCGGCCTCGCTGCGCTGACGCCGGAAGGGGACGGGCGCGGGGGGCCGCGCCGACGCCCCGCACGGGCTGCGCGAGCGCAGGGTGTGCGCGGGCCTGACGGCCGGGCACGGCGCCCGGCGGCTTCGTGGTCCGGGCGGCCGGTGGGACAGACTGGGCGGCGTGGCAGTGACAGACGAGACGACCGGCCGGCCCGAAGACCCGCAGGACGCGCAGGGCCCCGGCCCCGCCGGAGCGGCCCGCTCGGGGGGCCGTTCCGACCCTGATGGGGGCCCGGCCGGTGCGGAGGCGCGGATGCCGCGCTGGCTGCCGCGCGCGGTGATCCTCGTACTGGCGCTCGTCGCCTGTTTCCAGCTCGGCAGCTGGGCCTTCCACCAGCTGATCGGGCTGCTCGTCAACATCCTGATCGCGTTCTTCCTGGCGCTGGCGATCGAGCCCGCCGTGGCCAGGATGGCGGCCCGGGGCATGCGCCGCGGGCTCGCCACCTTCCTGGTGTTCCTGGGTGTGTTCGCCGCGGCCGCCGGGTTCCTCGCCCTGCTCGGCTCCATGCTCGCCGGGCAGATCGTCGACATCGTGGAGGGCTTCCCCCGCTACCTCGACAGGGTGATCGACTCGCTCAACCGCACGTTCCGCACCGAGCTGTCCCGGCTGGAGATCCAGGACAGCCTGCTGCACTCCGACTGGCTCCAGAAGTACGTGCAGAACAGCGCCAGCGGGGTGCTCGACGTGTCCGCCACCGTGCTCGGCGGTCTGTTCAAGCTGCTGACGGTCGGACTGTTCTCCTTCTACTTCGCCGCGGACGGGCCGAGGCTGCGGCGCGCGCTGTGCTCCGTACTGCCGCCCGCGAAGCAGTCGGAGGTGCTGCGGGCCTGGGAGATCGCCGTCGCGAAGACCGGCGGGTACCTGTACTCGCGCGGGCTGATGGCGCTGGTCTCCGGTGTCGCGCACTACGTGGTCTTCGCGGTCCTCGGGGTGTCGTACGCGCCCGCGCTCGCGGTGTGGGTGGGGCTGGTCTCCCAGTTCATCCCCACCATCGGCACCTACCTGGCGGGCGCGCTGCCGACGCTGATCGCCTTCACCGCCGATCCCTGGTACGCGCTGTACGTGCTGGGATTCGTGGTGGTCTACCAGCAGTTCGAGAACTACGTCCTCCAGCCGAAGCTGACCGCGAGGACGGTGGACATCCACCCGGCGGTGGCCTTCGGCTCCGTCATCGCGGGGACCGCCCTGCTGGGGGCGGTCGGGGCGCTCATCGCGATCCCGGCCGTGGCCACCCTGCAGGCCTTCCTCGGCGCGTACGTGAAGCGGTACGAGGTGGCGGGCGAGGACGCGGCCGGTCCGGACGGCGCGGGCGGAAGGCCTACGGCCGCCCGTCCTCGCCGAGTACGGCTGCCAGGGCTTCGGTGACGGCCGACTCGGCGGTGGCCTTGTCGAGGCCGAGTCCGCTGAGCGGGCCCTCGCCGTTCTCCAGCTCCAGCAGGGCGAGCAGGATGTGCTCGGTGCCGACGTAGCCGTGGCCCAGGCGCAGGGCCTCGCGGAAGGTGAGCTCCAGGGCCTTCTTGGCGTTCGCGTCGAAGGGGACGAGGGCGGGCATGTCCTCCGGCGTGGCCGCGGGCAGCGAGGCGGTCGCGGCGGAGCGCAGGGCGTCCGCCGTGATGCCCTGCGCGGCCAGCACGAGCGCGGCGAGGCCCTCGGGCTCGGCCAGCAGGCCCAGCGTCAGGTGCTCGGTGCGGATCTCGGTGTTGCCGGCGGCGCGGGCCTCGTTCTGCGAGCCGACGACGACGCTCCGGGCGCGGGGGGTGAACCGGGCGAAGCCCGCGTTGGGGTCGAGGCCGGGGTCGCCCTCCTTGTCGGCCTTGGGGACGAAGCGCTTCTGGGCGGCCTGGCGGGTGACGCCCATGCTGCGGCCGATGTCGGTCCAGGAGGCGCCGGAGCGGCGGGCCTGGTCGACGAAGTGGCCGATGAGGTGGTCTGCCACGTCACCGAGGTGCTCGGCCGCGACGACGGCGCCGCTGAGCTGCTCCAGGGTGTCGGCGTGGGACTGCTTGATGGCCTCGATCAGGTCGTCGAGGCGGACGGGGTTGGCGATGCGGACGGGTTCCACGGAAGGGTTCGTCATAGGTGCAACCGTAGGTTGACACCTGAGTGGTGTCAACCATGGGTTGTCACTCCGCTCGGGTCCCGTCGGGGGCGAGCGGTGGGAGGGGGTGCGCGCCGGGGGTGCGGGGGCTGGGGACGTGACCCCCGGGCCCCCGGCGCGCGTCCGGCGTCAGGCGGCCGGCTGGTTCTGGCCCGCCAGCAGGCCGAGCAGCTGGTCCATCTCGTTGCGCCAGATGCGGTGCACGTTCATGCGGGTCGGGGTCGCCTGGCCGGGGAGCTGCATGCGGAACGAGCTCCAGATGGCGTTGCGCTTGACCTCGGTGATGGTGCCGACGGCCTGGTGGGGCGGTATCGCGAAGACGATCTCCTGCGGGCGGTTGCTCATCCGGCTCGCCCGGTGGAGCACCACGGCCTGCTCGGTCACGGTGACGAAGTAGTAGCTGAGGAACGCCTGGCCGATGAGGCCGAGCATGCTCATCAGCCACACGCTCGGACCGGCGATGGCCTGGATCGTGACGATGGGTCGGTCGGCGGGGTTGGCCTGGGTGAGGGCGTCTGCCACCTGCTGCTGGATCGTGGCCTTCTTGACGGCCATGGGTCCTCCTGAGCGGAATTTCACGGCCCCCGTCGTCGGGGGCACCGCAGAGTACCGGCCATGCGGCGGCCGTTCCGCGCCAGCCCGGGGGTGTGGGCCATGCGCCCGGAAATGAGCTCTCCCGCCCGCCTCGTGGGGTGTTGGAATGATTGATTCCGGTTGCTTCGCGGCGGCTTCGGCCATGGCGCCCGCGAACTCCCCATGCCCTATTGTGCGTTGACCCCGCTGGGCGAAGAATGCAGTGCACATGTCAACCGAAGGATCTTCGGTCGCATTCGTCACCAGAGGGGAACCCCCACATGAACAAGCCTCTCGCCGGCGCCGTGTTGTCCCTGCTCCTGACCGGAGCGGCGGCGACGCCGGCCGTGGCCCAGGCCCCCGAGCCCGCCCGGGCCGCCGCCGTCACCTACGCGGGCACGGTCGCGCTCAGCAACTGCTCCGGCTCCGTCGTCCGCACCCCCGCCTCGCAGCCGGACGACCCCGCGCTCGTCCTCTCCAACGGCCACTGCCTGGAGACCGGCTTCCCGGCGCCGGGCGAGGTCCTCGTCAACCGCGCGTCCAGCCGCAGTTTCTCGCTGCTCAACGCCTCGGGCTCCAAGGTCGCGACGCTGCGCGCGAGCAAGATCGCGTACGGGACGATGACGGACACGGACGTCTCGCTCTACCAGCTGACCAAGACGTACGCGCAGATCCAGAGCCAGTACGGCATCGCCGCGCTCACCCTGAACGACGCCCACCCGGTGCAGGGCACGTCGATCAAGGTGGTCTCCGGCTACTGGAAGCGGACCTACAGCTGCAGCGTCGACGGGTTCGCGTACCGCCTCAAGGAGGGCGAGTGGACCTGGAAGGACTCGGTCCGCTACACCTCGTCCTGCAACACCATCGGCGGCACCTCGGGCTCGCCGGTGATCGACACGACGACCGGGAAGGTCGTCGCCGTCAACAACACGGGCAACGAGGACGGGCAGCGCTGCACGGACAACAATCCGTGCGAGGTGGACGAGGCCGGCAACGTCACCGTGCGCCAGGGCATCAACTACGCCCAGGAGACGTACGTCCTCGTCCCGTGCATCGGCCCCGGCAACCAGATCGACCTGAACCGGCCGGGCTGCACCCTCCCGAAGCCGTAGCCCCCGTCACGACGGACCCCCGCGGCCCCGTCGCCACCGGCCCCCGCCGGTGCGCGGCGGGGCCGCGGCGCGTCGCGCCCTGCCGGGGACGGTGGATGTGAGGCGTGACACAGGCCGACGTCCTTCTGCGGCGCCCGTCGTTGGTTCCCGGGAAGGGCCTGGCCGGGGGTGGTGGGAGGCGTTCCGCCTTCGGTGCGAAGGGGTTGTGGGGCGCGGCGTGGTCGGCTTGACAGGGAAATCGAACATCCATTCTGATGAGTTATCCACAGCCGAAACGGGCGTGGAAGCGCATTGTCAGTGGCAGGCGTTAGCGTCAATGGCGTGAAGCGATCGACTCAAGCAAACCGGGTGGAACCCATGGCAGGCACCGACCGCGAGAAGGCTCTCGACGCCGCGCTCGCACAGATTGAACGGCAATTCGGCAAGGGTGCGGTCATGCGCCTCGGCGACAAGCCGAATGACCCCATCGAGGTCATCCCCACCGGGTCGACCGCGCTGGACATCGCCCTCGGCGTCGGCGGACTGCCGCGCGGCCGCGTGGTCGAGATCTACGGCCCGGAGTCCTCCGGTAAGACGACCCTGACCCTGCACGCCGTGGCCAACGCGCAGAAGGCCGGCGGCACCGTCGCCTTCGTCGACGCGGAGCACGCGCTCGACCCGGAGTACGCCAAGGCCCTCGGCGTCGACACCGACAACCTCATCCTGTCCCAGCCGGACACCGGTGAGCAGGCCCTTGAGATCGTCGACATGCTGGTCCGCTCCGGCGCCCTCGACCTGATCGTCATCGACTCCGTCGCGGCGCTCGTGCCGAAGGCGGAGATCGAGGGCGAGATGGGCGACTCGCACGTCGGTCTCCAGGCCCGTCTGATGAGCCAGGCGCTCCGCAAGATCACGGGTGCGCTGAACCAGTCCAAGACCACCGCGATCTTCATCAACCAGCTCCGCGAGAAGATCGGCGTGATGTTCGGCTCGCCGGAGACCACGACCGGTGGCCGCGCGCTGAAGTTCTACGCCTCCGTGCGCATCGACATCCGCCGCATCGAGACCCTCAAGGACGGCACCGAGGCGGTCGGCAACCGCACCCGCTGCAAGGTCGTGAAGAACAAGGTCGCGCCCCCCTTCAAGCAGGCCGAGTTCGACATCCTCTACGGCCAGGGCATCAGCCGCGAGGGCGGCCTGATCGACATGGGCGTGGAGCACGGCTTCATCCGCAAGGCCGGCGCCTGGTACACGTACGAGGGCGACCAGCTCGGCCAGGGCAAGGAGAACGCCCGCAACTTCCTGAAGGACAACCCCGACCTCGCCAACGAGATCGAGCGGAAGATCAAGGAGAAGCTGGGCGTCGGCGTGCGCAAGGACGCCGCGGGCGACGACGCGGCCGCCGCCGCGCCGGCCGACGCCTCCGTACCCGCCCCGGCCTCGAAGGCCAAGCCGGCGGCCAAGGCCGCCGTGGCCAAGAGCTGACCGTGCGGGAAGAGCAGGAAAGGGGCGGCAGAGCGAGGGGCGGCCGTGAAGGCCGCCAGGAGCTGCCGCCCCAGAGTCCCGAAGAGCAGGCGCGGGCGATCTGCCTGCGCCTGCTCACCGGGATGCCGCGCACCCGGCGGCAGCTCGCGGACGCCCTGGCGAAGCGGGGCATCCCCGAGGAGGTCTCCGAAGCGGTCCTCTCCCGGTACGAGGAAGTGGGCCTCATCGACGACGCCGCCTTCGCCGGGGCCTGGGTCGAGTCCCGGCACCGCGGCCGGGGCCTGGCCCGCCGGGCGCTCGCGCAGGAGCTGCGGACCAAGGGCGTGCACCAGACCCTCGTCCAGGAGGCGCTGGAACAGCTGGACTCCGAGCAGGAGGAGGAAACGGCCCGCGAGCTCGTCGAGCGCAAGCTCCGCTCGACCCGGGGGCTGGAGCGCGACAAGCGGATCCGGCGCCTGGCCGGGATGCTCGCGCGCAAGGGGTACCCGGAGGGCATGGCCCTGCGGGTGGTGCGGCGCGCGCTGGAGCAGGAGGGCGAGGACGCCGACGACCTGGGGTACCCCGGCGACTGACTCCGGGGGTGGGGGTAGCCCCCCGGCGCCGGACGCCGGGCCAAGCACAAGGCCAAGCCCGTCGCCGAACGCGCCTGGCTGCCGGGGGGGGCGGGGCTCCGCCGCGGACCCCGCGTGGCGTTCGAGCGCACCGGGCGCGCAGCGCCCGGTCAGGCGGGGACGGTGGGGAGGCCCGCCGAGCGCCAGGCCTGGAAGCCACCCGTGAGGTCCGTCGCCCGGCGGAGCCCCAGCGCGTGCAGCGAGGCCACCGCCAGCGACGACGCGTAGCCCTCGTTGCAGATCACCACCACCCGCACCTCGTGCGAGACGGCCTCCGGCAGCCGGTGCGAGCCCTGGGGGTCCAGCCGCCACTCCAGCTCGTTGCGCTCGACGACCACCGCCCCCGGAATCACCCCGTCCCGCTCGCGCAGCGCCTGGTACCGGATGTCCACCAGCAGGGCGTCCCCGCCCCGCCACGCCTCGTACGCGGCACCCGCGTCGACGCGGGTGTACGTCGCGCGGACCCGCTCCAGCAGCTCGTCGATGCCCACGGGCGCGCTCACTGCCAGTCCGCCGGGCGCTCGACGTGCTCCAGCGTGAGGACCGGCCCGCTGCGGCTGTAGCGGCGGATCAGCGGGAGCGGCGGATAGTACGCGTGGACCGAGATCGCGTGCTCGGTCGCGGACTCGTTGAGCACCTCGTGGACGTGGTGTTCGCCGAACGCCCGCCCGGTCAGCGCGCCGAGGCTGCGGGTGCGGTCGACCTCCGGGGCCAGCTCCAGGTTCCGCCAGCCCTCCGAGGGCAGACGCACCGTCAGGGAGTGCTCGGTGAGACGGCCCCGCGCGGTGGCGAACGCGCCCCGGGACTCGGCGTGGTCGTGCCAGCCGGTGCCGGTGCCCGGCGGCCAGCCGATCAGCCAGGCCTCGCTGCCGCCCGGGCCGTCGAGCCGGATCCAGGTCCGGCCCTCCGGGTCGAGGGGGAGCGAGTCGACGACCGCGGGGTCGGCCGCGGTGCGCAGGGCGAAGGCGAGGAGTTCCGCCGCGGTGGGGGCGGAGGAGCGGGCGGGGGCGTGCGTGGACACGGGGGCAGACATCTGCGGTGACCGTCCTGGGGTTCGCGAAAGGGGCGCGCGGGCCCGGAAGGGCAGCGGGGCGCGCGGGGGAAAGGGCGAATCAGCAGGAGGGGCGACACACGCAGCCCGCGTAGCGGAGCAGGTCCATGTGGACCCTCCGCCACAGGCGTACGTCGTTGCCGGTCATGTCGGCGAGTGAACCACGAGTGCCCGAGGGCGGTCAATCGATCACAGGGGCGGGTGTGGCGGGAGCGCCGGCCGGGGCGCCCGCCCGGACCGCGTCCGCCGCCTCGTACAGCTCGGCCGGGCGGACCCCCGCGAAGGTCGCGGCGAGGTGCCCGTCGGGCCGTACCAGCAGCACGGTGTGCGCCGGAGCCCCCGGGTAGCCGTCCGCGACCAGCAGGTCGGCCGGCACCGGCAGTGCGCTCACGGCCGCCGCGAGCCGGGGCATCAGCCCGGCCCCCGCCCAGTGCCGCCGGTCCCACACGCCGGTACCCGGCGCGACCAGCAGCACCAGCAGCCGGCCCCGCCCCAGCAGGTCCCGCAGCGGGACGGTGGTCCCGTCGGGCGCGGACACGGGGACGTTCGCCACGGGCCCGCCCGGCTCCGTGTCCGTCGGGACCTCCCGTACGGCCACCGGCGGGGCGTACACCGGCCGGCCGCCCAGCGGGCCCCGGCCCAGGTGCCCGTCGGTCAGCAGGCTTTCGGCGGACTTCCCCGATCCGGGGAGGAGACTGCGCAGGCCGGCTCCGCCGCGCAGGACGGGCATGGTCTGGTCGGCGGCGCGCAGCCGGGCGGCGACGGCCGTGCGCCGTTCGCCCCCGTAGCTGTCGAGCAGGGCCTCGGAGGCGCCCTGGTGCCAGGCCAGGGCCAGCTTCCAGGCCAGGTTCTCCGCGTCGCGCATGCCCTCCTCGACGCTCTGGGTGCCGAGTGCGCCCAGCAGGTGCGCGGCGTCCCCGGCGAGGAAGGCCCGGCCGTCACGCCAGCGCCGGGCGAGGCGGTGGTGCTGGATGTGCACCCCGGTGTCGATGAGGTCGTACGGGGGAGTGCTGCCCCCGCACCAGAGCGCCAGGGTGTCGCGGATGAGGGTGACGAGGGCGTCCGGGGTGACGAGGTCCCCGCGCGCGGGCAGCAGCCAGTCCAGCCGCCAGACCCCGTCGGGCAGCGGCCGGGCGGTGATCTCCTCGGGCCCGGACGGCGGGTTGCGGTGCAGCAACGCCTCGCCGGGCCAGGGCAGTTCGGCACGCAGCGCGGCCACGGCGTGCCGCTCGACGGCGGTCCAGCCGGGGAAGCGGATGCCGAGCAGTTTGCGCACGGTGGAGCGGGCTCCGTCGCAGCCGACCACATGGCTGCCGCGCCACCAGGTGGCCTCCCCGCCCCGGGTGTGCACGGTGACCCCGTGCTCGTCCTGTTCCAGGGAGTCCACCTTGGCGTCGGTGACCAGCTGGACCAGGGGGTGCCCGGCGGCGGCGGCGCGCAGCCCGCGGGTGAGGGCGTGCTGCGGAACGTGCAGGGGGGCGGGCTGGTCCTCGAAGGTGATCCGCCGGGACTCCTGACGGCGCCTCATGGTGCGCCAGGCCGCGTACCGCGCGCCCTCGTCGCGCAGCGTCGTACAGCCCAGCCGGTGGGCCATGGCCGCGGTGTCGGAGTGCAGGACGACGCTGCGGGCGGGCCGCGGCTCGTCCTTGCCGGGCCCTTCGTCGAGGAGGACGGAGGGCACGCCGTGGCCGGCCAGGGCGAGGGACAGGGACAGTCCGACGGGGCCCGAGCCGACGACGATCACCGGGTCCATGATGCGGCTCCCGATGTCCGGTATGTGATCACAGAACGTATGCAACCCACTGGAAGTTCCATGTTCTCGGAGATCGAGGACTACGCCGCCTCATGCCGCTTCCACGACTGCGCGCACGAGGCGGAGCCGGGGTGCGCGGTGCAGGCGGCGGTGGAG
>NZ_JBEZWL010000075.1:0-36487 GCF_040648015.1 Streptomyces sp. NPDC029216
GACCTCGTACTGGGCGTACTCGGTCTTGCGCCCGGTGCGGCGAGAGTGCGTGCCAGGCGTCGCGGGGCAGACGGGACTTTGACGACAGACCCTAGCTCCACCCTCACGTCTACGGCACTAAAGTGGGGCGAATGCACCAGCCCTCCCCCGATGCCCCCGCCCTCCCCCGCGACGCCCTCGACCCCTGCGTACGGGTCCGCGGTGCCCGGGAGCACAACCTGCGCGGGGTCGACGTGGACATCCCGCGCGACACCCTGACCGTGTTCACCGGGGTGTCCGGCTCCGGGAAGAGCTCCCTGGCCTTCGGCACGCTCTACGCCGAGGCGCAGCGGCGGTACTTCGAGTCCGTGGCCCCGTACGCCCGGCGCCTGATCCACCAGATCGGCGCGCCGAAGGTGGACTCGGTGACCGGGCTGCCGCCCGCCGTCTCCCTGGAGCAGCGCCGCTCCTCCCCGGGTTCGCGCTCCTCGGTGGGCACGGTGACCCTGCTCTCCAACTCCCTGCGGATGCTGTTCTCCCGGGCCGGGGACTACCCTCCGGGCGCCGAGCGGCTCGACTCCGACTGCTTCTCCCCCAACACCGCTTCCGGTGCCTGCCCTTCCTGCCACGGCCTGGGCCGGATCCACCGCACCAGCGAGGAACTCCTCGTTCCCGACCCCGGCCTGTCGATCCGTCAGGGTGCCATCGCCGCCTGGCCGGGGGCCTGGCAGGGCAAGAACCTCAGGGACATCCTGGAGGTACTCGGCCACGACGTGGACCGGCCGTGGCGGGAGCTGCCGGCCGAGGACCGGGAGTGGATCCTGTTCACCGAGGAGCAGCCGGTGGTGACCGTGCACCCGGTGCGGGAGGCGGACCGGATCCAACGCCCCTACCAGGGCACGTACATGAGCGCCCACCGCTATGTGATGCGGACCTTCTCCGACACCAAGAGCGCCACCCTGCGGGCACGCGCGGAGAAGTTCCTCACCGACGCCCCCTGCCCGGTGTGCGAGGGCCGGCGGCTGCGGCCCGAGGCCCTGGCGGTGACCTTCGCGGGCCGGACGATCGCGGAGCTGGCGGCGCTGGCGCTGGGCGAGCTGGACGGCGTACTGGCCACGGCCGTGCTCGGTACGGAGGCGGCGCGGGTGCTGGCGGCGGACCTGCGGGCGCGGATCGCGCCGGTCACGGAGCTCGGGCTGGGCTACCTGAGCCTGGACCGGACCGCGCCGAGCCTGTCGGCGGGGGAACTCCAGCGGCTGCGGCTGGCCACCCAGCTGCGGTCGGGGCTGTTCGGGGTGGTGTACGTGCTGGACGAGCCGTCGGCGGGGCTGCACCCGGCCGATACCGAGGCGCTGCTGGGGGTGCTGGAGCGGCTCAAGGCGGCGGGGAACACCGTGTTCGTCGTGGAGCACCACCTGGACGTGGTGCGGCGCGCGGACTGGCTGGTGGACGTCGGTCCGCTGGCCGGGGAGCACGGCGGCCGGGTGCTGTACAGCGGGCCGCCCGCGGGCCTGGCCGGGGTGGCGGAGTCGGCGACGGCACGGCACCTGTTCCCGGACCCCGCGCCCGACGGGCTCCCCGGCCCCCGGCCGGTGCGCACCGCCGCCGGCCGCGTCCGGATCACGGGGGCGGACCGGCACAACCTGCGTGACGTGACGGTGGAGTTCCCGCTCGGTGTGTTCACGGCCGTCACCGGGGTTTCGGGTTCCGGGAAGTCCACCCTGGTCGGGCAGGTGCTCGCGCAGGAGGTGGCCGGGCGGCTGGCCGAGCCGGACTTCCCGGTGCGCCGGCTGGTGGAGGTGGACCAGAAGCCGATCGGCCGGACGCCGCGCTCCAACCTGGCCACGTACACGGGGCTGTTCGACGTGGTGCGCAAGCTGTTCACGGCGTCACCGCAGGCGCGGGCGCGCGGGTGGAAGGCGGGCCGGTTCTCCTTCAACGTGCCGGGCGGCCGCTGCGAGACCTGCCAGGGCGAGGGCTTCGTCTCGGTGGAGCTGCTGTTCCTGCCCAGTACGTACGCCCCGTGTCCGGACTGCGCGGGCGCCCGCTACAACGCCGAGACGCTGGAGGTCCGTTACTCCGGGCTGAACATCGCGGAGGTGCTGGGGCTGACGGTGGAGGCGGCGGCCGGCTTCTTCGCGGAGGTTCCGGCGGCGGCGCGCAGCCTGCGGGCGCTGGAGGAGATCGGCCTGGGCTATCTGCGGCTGGGGCAGCCGGCCACCGAGCTGTCGGGCGGTGAGGCGCAGCGGATCAAGCTGGCGACGGAGCTCCAGCGGCTGCGCCGGGACCACACCCTGTACCTGCTGGACGAGCCGACGACCGGGCTGCATCCGGCCGATGTGCGGGTGCTGCTGCGGCAGTTGCACGGGCTGGTGGACGCGGGGCACTCGGTGGTGGTCGTGGAGCACGACATGGAGGTGGTGGCGGGGGCCGACTGGGTGGTGGACCTGGGCCCGGGCGGCGGTACGGAGGGCGGCCGGATCACGGCCTGCGGCCCGCCGGCGGAGGTGGCCGCGTCGACGGCGGGCCGCACGGCCCCCTACCTGGCGCGGGCCCTGGGTGCGTAGCGGCGCCCGGGGGCCGGGGCGGGAACGTTCCGGCCGGCGGCCGTCGACGGCTGTCAGGCGTCTCCGGGGAGGAGGCGCTGCGGGAGTTCGCGGAAGGTCCACTCGCCCCGGCTGCGGGTGAAGGTCCAGACGAGGTCGCTGCGGTCGGGCCAGGCGGTGGGGAGGCCCAGGATCCGGTGGGCGCCGAGGGCGTGGACCAGGCGGGGGATCCCGGCGGGCTCCCAGCACAGGAGTACGGGCGGGGGGGCGTTCAGGACGGCCCGGGCCAGGTCCGCTTCGGCGCCGAGCGCGAACCGGTCGTGCACGGGGATGTGCAGGGCGGTGGCCAGCGGGGCCACGGTCTGCCGGCACCGGGCGGGGGCGGACTGCGGTCCCCCGGTCGCGAAGAGCGCGGCGGGCCGTGGCAGCGGGGCGCCGTGGGCCGGGCCGAAGAGGCGGTGCAGTTCCTCGGCGCGGCGGCGGCCCCGCCCGGCGAGGGAGCCGGGGTCGTCGTTGCCCTCGTCGTCCTCGCCGGTGGCTCCGGCATAGGGCTTCTCCGCGTGCGGGATCAGCATGACGAGGGCGTCCTTGCCGGGCGGCTGCGGCCCGTGCGCGGGGGTGCGGGGGCGCTCCTGTTCCGCGCAACCGGCCACCGCCAGGGGTGCGAGGGCCAGGGCGGCGGCGAGGACGGTGCGGCGGTGCGGTCCGGGGCCGGCGGGGGCTGCTGGCATGGGCCCACTGTGCCCCGCCGGGCGGACGCGCCCGGCGCGCGGCGCGGCGTACGGCCCGTACGTGCGCCCGGTCGGCGGATCGGATCGGCCGATCGGGCGCACGTGACGCCCCACGGCGGTGCCTCAGCGCTTGCGGACCGCCCGCAGCCACTCCTTGTTCATCGCGGCGATCGAGGGCAGCGGGATGCCCTTCGGGCAGGCGGTGGCGCATTCGCCGGTCAGGGTGCAGCCGCCGAAGCCCTCGTCGTCCATCCGCGCCACCATGTCCAGGACCCGGGTCTCGCGCTCGGGCGAGCCCTGCGGGAGCACGTTCAGGTGGTTGACCTTGGCGGAGGTGAACAGCATCGCGGAGCCGTTGGGGCAGGCCGCCACGCAGGCGCCGCAGCCTATGCACTCGGCGTGTTCGAACGCGGAGTCGGCGGCGGGCTTGGGCACGGCGGTGGCGTGCGCCTCGGGGGCGGAGCCGGTCGGGGCGGTGATGTAGCCGCCGGCCTGGATGATGCGGTCGAAGGCGCTGCGGTCCACCACGAGGTCCTTGACCACGGGGAAGGCCGAGGCCCGCCAGGGTTCGACGTCGATGGTGTCGCCGTCGGCGAAGGACCGCATGTGGAGCTGGCAGGTGGTGGTGCGTTCGGGGCCGTGGGCGTCGCCGTTGATGACGAGGCTGCACGCGCCGCAGATGCCCTCGCGGCAGTCGTGGTCGAAGGCGACCGGGTCCTCGCCGCGCAGGATGAGGTCCTCGTTGAGGGTGTCGAGCATCTCCAGGAAGGACATGTCCTTCGAGATGCCGTCGACCTCGTAGGAGGCCATGGCGCCGGGGGCGTCGGCGTGGCGCTGGCGCCAGACGCGCAGGGTGAGCTTCATGCGTAGCTCCGCTGGGTGGGGTGGACGTACTCGAAGACGAGGTCTTCCTTGTGCAGGACGGGTGCGGCGCCGGTACCGCGGTACTCCCAGGCCGCCGCGTAGCCGAACTCCTCGTCGCGGCGGGCCGCTTCGCCGTCCGGGGTCTGGGACTCCTCGCGGAAGTGGCCGCCGCAGGACTCGGCGCGGTGGAGGGCGTCGAGGCACATCAGCTCGGCGAGTTCGAGGTAGTCGACGATGCGGTTGGCCTTCTCCAGCGACTGGTTGAACTCCTCGCCGCTGCCCGGGACCTTGATGCGCCGCCAGAACTCCTCGCGGATCTCGGGGATGCGGGCCAGCGCCTTGCGCAGGCCCTCCTCGGTGCGGGCCATTCCGCAGTACTCCCACATGAGTTCGCCGATCTCGCGGTGGAAGGAGTCTGGGGTGCGGTCCCCGTCGACGGCCAGCAGCCCGGCGAGGCAGTCGCGGGTCTCGCGGAGGGCGGCCGCGGCCTCGGGGTGGCTGTCGTCGACCTTCTCCTGGTGGGGGTGGCGGGCGAGGTAGTCGTTGATGGTGGAGGGGAGGACGAAGTAGCCGTCGCCGAGGCCCTGCATCAGCGCGGAGGCGCCGAGGCGGTTGGCGCCGTGGTCGGAGAAGTTGGCCTCGCCGATCGCGAACAGGCCGGGGACGGTGGTCTGGAGGTCGTAGTCGACCCACAGTCCGCCCATCGTGTAGTGGACGGCCGGGTAGATCCGCATGGGGACCTCGTACGGGTTCTCCGCCGTGATCCGCTCGTACATCTCGAAGAGGTTGCCGTACTTCTCGGCGACCTTGTCGCGGCCCATGCGGCGGATGGCGTCGGCGAAGTCGAGGTAGACGCCCTGGCCGCCGGGGCCGACGCCGCGGCCCTCGTCGCAGACGTTCTTGGCGGCGCGGGAGGCGATGTCGCGGGGGACGAGGTTGCCGAAGGAGGGGTAGATCCGCTCCAGGTAGTAGTCGCGCTCGTCCTCGGGGATCTCGGCCGCGGGGCGGGTGTCGCCCTTGGCCTTGGGGACCCAGATGCGGCCGTCGTTGCGCAGGGACTCGCTCATCAGGGTGAGCTTGGACTGGTGGTCGCCGGTGCGCGGGATGCAGGTGGGGTGGATCTGGGTGAAGCAGGGGTTGGCGAAGTGGGCGCCGCGCCGGTGCGCCCGCCAGATGGCGGTCGCGTTGGAGTTCATGGCGTTGGTGGAGAGGTAGAAGACGTTGCCGTAGCCGCCGGTGGCGAGGACCACGGCGTCGGCGTAGTGGGTGTCGATCCTGCCGGTGACCAGGTCGCGGGCGACGATGCCGCGGGCGACCCCGTCGACGGTGATCAGGTCGAGCATCTCGGTGCGGGCGTGCAGTTCGACGTTGCCGGCTGCTATCTGCCGGGAGAGGGCCTGGTAGGCGCCGAGCAGCAGCTGCTGGCCGGTCTGGCCGCGGGCGTAGAAGGTGCGGGAGACCTGGACGCCGCCGAAGGAGCGGGTGTCGAGGAGGCCGCCGTACTCGCGGGCGAAGGGGACGCCCTGGGCCACGCACTGGTCGATGATCTCGACGGAGATCTGGGCGAGGCGGTGGACGTTGGACTCGCGGGCGCGGAAGTCGCCGCCCTTGACGGTGTCGTAGAAGAGGCGGTGTACGGAGTCACCGTCGTTGCGGTAGTTCTTGGCGGCGTTGATGCCGCCCTGGGCGGCGATGGAATGGGCGCGGCGCGGGGAGTCGCTGTAGCAGAACTGGACCACGTGGTAGCCCTGCTCGGCGAGGGTCGCGCCGGCGGCACCGCCCGCCAGGCCGGTGCCGACGACGATCACGGTGTGCTTGCGGCGGTTGGCCGGGTTGACCAGCTTCGCCTCGAAGCGGCGGCGGTCCCAGCGTTCGGCGATCGGGCCGGCTGGGGCCTTGGTGTCGGCGATGGGGGCGCCGATGGTGTACGCGGCGTACTCGATGGGCTCGGTGTGCTCGGTGTGCTCGGTGTGCTCGGTGTGCTCGGTGTGCTCGGTGCTCATGGTCAGCTCACCACTCCGGTCATGACGGCGACGGGGACGGACACGAAGCCCGCGAAGAGGACGAGGGCCAGGGCGTTGGCCAGGAACTTCAGCGTCCGGTCCCGCCGTGCGTTGCCCGCGCCGAGGGTCTGGGCTGCGCTCCAGAAGCCGTGGCGGATGTGGAGTCCGAGGGCGGCCATGGCCGTGATGTAGACCGTGTTGCCGTACCAGGTGGAGAAGGTGGCGAGGACGTTCTCGTACGGGTGGCCGGCCCAGGCGCGCTCGTTGACGGTGAGCGTGGTGAGGTCGAGGAGGTGCCAGACGATGAAGAGGGCGAGGATGACGCCGCCCCAGCGCATGGTGCGGGTGGCGTAGCTCGCACGGCGGCGCTTGCGGGCGTACTTCACCGGGCGCGCCTTGAGGTCGCGGCGGCTGAGCTGGTAGGCGCAGACGGCGTGGGCCACGACTGAGGCGACCAGGACCACGCGGACGATCCACAGGGCCCACTCGTAGTGCAGGAACGGTTCGCCGAGGGTGCGCAGGGCGTGGGCGTAGCCGTTGAACTCGTCGGCACCGAAGAAGATCTTGAGGTTGCCGAACATGTGAGCGACGAGGTAGCCGAGCATGACCAGGCCGGAGACGGCCATCACGGACTTCTTGCCGACGGTGGAGTCCCAGAGCGTGCGCGGGGTGGACGGCCGTCGATCCGTCCGCGTTGCCAGTGCTGCCATGACGTCGACGGTAGGGACCAAGGTCCCGAAAGGTCCAAGACATGGTGGAGCTGATCGCGATAGGCATCCCCTATGAAGGGTGGTGGAAGGGCGTTAGCCTGGGGAAATGCAGTTCCAGCAGCTCGTGTACTTCGTGGCCGTCGCCGAAACCCGGCACTTCACCCGTGCCGCCGAGCGGGAACATGTGGCCCAGCCGTCGCTGTCCCAGCAGATCAAGGCGCTCGAACGGGAGCTGGGCGCGGAGCTGTTCAGCCGGGCGCGGGGGAACATCGCCCTGACGGACGCGGGCGAGGCGCTGCTGCCGCTGGCCCGGCGGATCCTGGCGGACGCGGACACGGCACGCCTGGAGGTGCAGGAGCTGCTCCAGTTGCGACGCGGCCGGGTCCGGCTGGGTGCCACGCCGAGCGTGTGCACGGGCCTGCTGCCGGCGGTGCTGCGCGCCTTCCACACGGCGCACCCGGGCATCGAGCTGCTGATCGAGGAGAGCGGTTCGCTGGACCTGGTACGGGAACTGGCGCGCGGGGTGCTGGACCTGGCGCTGATCGCGCTGCCGCTGCCGCCGTCCGCGCCCCCGCTGACCACGGTGGAGCTGCTGACGGAGGACCTGGTGGTGGTCTCGTCCAGCGACCTCCCGCCGCCGGGCGGCGGCGGGGAGCTGACCATCGCCGACCTGCGCGAGGAACCCATGGTCATGTTCCGCCACGGCTACGACCTGCGGGACCTGACGGTGGGGGCGTGCCGGGCGGCGGGATTCGAGCCGGTGTTCACGGTGGAGGGCGGCGAGATGGACGCCGTCCTGGGGTTCGTCCGGGCGGGCCTGGGCGTGGCGGTGGTCCCGGCGATGGTCGTGGACCACGGCGGCCCCGGCCTGCGCGCCACCCCCCTCGCGGGCTCCCCCCTCCGCCGCACGATCGCCCTGGCCCACCGCACGGACGTGGCCCCACCCCGCGCGGCCCGCGAACTGAAACGCATCCTCATCGGCTGACGCGCCGCCCGACCCCGCCCGCCACGCTACGGGCACGAAACGCCGGCCTCCGAGCCGAGCGGAACCCACCCACCAGGGCTCCGAGGCCACCCCGACGAACCGAGGACGCGCCCCGACGGGTTCGGGCCGCGGACACACCGGGGCGCCAGGCCGTTCCCGGCAGTCCGGGGCCCCCTGTCGGCGAGCCCGGGCCATCCCGACGGGGTCGGCAGCCACACCGAACCGGCCGCGCCCGGGCCGGGCCGGGCCGGGCCGCAGATCCAGACCGCGCCCAGTGCGTCGGGGAGCGGTACCGGCAGCCAGTGCCGCGCTCGCCGGACGGGCGCGAGGCCGGGTCGTGAGCGCGGGGTGGGGCGACGGAGCCGGGTCGACAAGCGCGGGACGGGGCGACGGGGCCGGGTCGGTGGACGCGGGGTAAGGCAACGGAGCCGGGTCGGCGAGCACGGGACGAGGCAACAGAGCCGGGTCGGCGAGCACGGGACGAGGCGGCGGCGTGGATCGGGTCAGGGGCCGGGGGCGGGTGGGGGCGTGGTGGGGGGTCGGTCGGTCGATGCCCGGTCTCGCAGGCGGCGTTTGTCGGGCTTGCCCCGGTCCGTGAGGGGGATCTCTCGTTCCCAGAAGACCGCCGTCGGGCGGTGTGCCGGGGCGAGCTCGCGTTCCACCAGCTCGCAGGCCTCGGCGGCCGCCGCACCGCTGGGGGTGTGGCCCGGGGCCGGGACCAGGAAGGCACAGACCTCCTCTCCGGTGACCCGGCTGGGCCGTCCGACCACGACGGCCTCGGCCACGGCCGGGTGCCGGGCGAGGGCCGCCTCGACGGGCAGGCTGTAGATGTTGACGCCGTCGACGATCACGACGTCCTTGCTCCGGTCGTCCAGGTAGAGGTAGCCGGCGTCGTCGACATGGCCGAGGTCCCCGGTCCTCAGCCAGCCCTCCCTCAGCACCTCGGCCGTCAGTTCGGGCCGGTTCCAGTAGCCCGTCATCA
Source organism: Streptomyces sp. NPDC029216 (assembly GCF_040648015.1). NCBI lineage: Bacteria > Bacillati > Actinomycetota > Actinomycetes > Kitasatosporales > Streptomycetaceae > Streptomyces > Streptomyces sp. NPDC029216. Next base: position 8,801 of record NZ_JBEZWL010000075.1, read on the forward strand.
TCGCCGCCGACCGGATCCACAGCTCGCCGGTGCGCCCGGCGGGCAGTACCGCGTCCCCTTCGTCGCGCACCTGGACCTCGACCCCCGTCGCCGGGCGGCCCACGGACGCCAGCAGTTCGGGCCGGCCGGCCACCGCCGCGTCGTGGTCGGCGGGGGTGAGGCGGGAGATCACCGCGGCCTCGTTCATCCCGTAGCCCTGCCGCCACCGGCCACCCCAGCGGGTCACCGCTTCGCGCAGCCGCTCGGGGAGGATGGGCGAGGCCCCGTACGAGACCGCCTCCAGCCCCGGGATGCCCCCGGCGGTCGCGGGGTCGTCCAGCAGCCGGTACACCATGGGGGCCGTCAGGTACGTGGACACCCGCCCGAGCCGCCGGCAGGCCGCCGCGAACTCCCCCGGGCCGAAGGGGTCGAGGATCTCCACCCTGCCTCCGGCCCGCAGCTGCTCCAGGCACCGCCCGCCGGCCCGCTGGGCGAGGCTGGTCACCGAGAGGTGCACCGTCCCGGTCCACGCGGCCCCGCGCCTGCCGTCCCGCGCGGCCATCGCACCGAAGGTGGAGGCCACGCCCTTGGGCCGGCCCGTGGTCCCGCCGGTGTACGTCACCCGGGCCACGTCCTCCTCCCGCGCCCGTACGGGCAGCTCGGCGGGCTCCCGCCCGGCCGCCCGCGCGACCAGCTCGTCCAGGCCGAGCAGCGGTACACCCGTCGCCGGTACCGGGACGTCGTGCACCACCAGGCCCGGCCGGCAGTCCCGCAGGATGAACGCCACCCCGTGCACCGCCGGACCGGCCACCACCTGGGTCAGCCGGGCCCCCAGCAGATGCGCGGCCATCCGTACCAGCAGGGCCTCCGGACGGTTGCCGCCCGTCACACAGGCCAGCCCGGTGCCCCGCCCGACCCCCTCCTCCGCCAGCGCCCCGGCCAGCCGGTGGACGGCATCCAGCACCTCGGAGAACCGCAGGACCCGGGGTCCGGCCCCGATCGCGGGCCGCTCCCCGTACCGCTCCAACGCCCCGACCATCTCGGTGACATACCGCGCGGCCATCCGCACACCCGCCTCTCCGGCCCGCCGCCCGGCGGGCCCTTCACGCATCATGCAGGGCCCGCCGGTCCAGCCGGATCAGGCCCGGGGTATGAGGGGGTCCAGGGTCCGGTCCAGACCGTCGGCCAGCATCCCGAAGGCGCGGTCGGCTTCGGTGACGGCCGCGGGGTAGGTCTCGTCCGCCGTGCCGCCGGCGTCGATGCGGCGGAAGTTCTCCCGGCCCAGCTCGTGACGGACCGCCACGAGGTGGATCGCGGCCAGGCGGGCGGGCAGCGGCGCGACCCCTTCCGTCTCCAGGACGGCCGCGAGCAGTTCCACCTCACGGGCCGTGTAGTGGGCGATCCGGCTCTGCAGGCTCTCCGTCGAGTAGACCAGGCCCTGGAAGGCGAGCACGTCGGGATGGTCGCAGAGCCCGGTGATCGGGTCGCGCTCGGCCAGGGCCGTCAGGAAGTGCTGGTGGAGCGCGCCCACGGGGCTCCGGCCCGCCGGCCGCTCGCGCACGATCCGCGCCGCCTCGTCCTGGTGGTCGGCGAAGCGGTCGAGGACCAGGTCCTCCTTGCTGGGGAAGTACCGGAACAGGGTGGGTTTGGAGACCTCGGCCGCCGCGGCCACGTCGGCCACGGACACGGCGTCGAACCCCCGTTCCAGGAACAGCTCCAGCGCCGTGGCCGCCAGCTGGCGCCGCGTACGCAGCTTCTTGCTCTCGCGCAGACCCGTCGTGTTCTCCATGGCACCACCGTAGGACACGAACGCAACCAAGTCAATTTTCTAACCGGGTTGCATTTTCTTCTCCGAGGCGCTTTCCTGGATTCAGCGACGGATCGGCGACGACGAGAGAGGACCCCTCCGATGACTGACGTACTGATCGTGGGCTCCGGCCCCACCGGACTCACCCTGGCCTGCGACCTGGCCCTGCGCGGCGTTTCCGTCCGCGTCCTCGACGGGCGTCCGGGCCCGCACCGCGAGTCCCGGGGCAAGGGGCTCAACCCGGACGGCCTGGAGGTCTTCGCCCGGCTCGGGGTCGAGGAGCGCATGGCCGCCACCGGCAACCGCCGCCTGGTGCTGCGCAAGTACTTCGACGGCGTCCACGTCAGCGACACCCCTGCCGACGGCGGCGTCCTGATCGGCCAGTGGCAGGTCGAGGAGATCCTCCGCGAGCGGCTGGCCGGCCTCGGCGTCCGCGTCGAGTACGGGACCCGGGTCACCGGACTCGCCCAGGACCCCACCGGGGTCACCGCGCGGCTGGCGGACGGCGGTTCGGTCCGCGCCGGGTACGCCGCCGGGTGCGACGGCGGCCACAGCACCACCCGCGAGCTCCTCGGCATCCCCTTCGAGGGGTACACCGAGGAGAAGCCGACGATGGTCGTCGGGGACGTACGGGCCCCCGGGCTGGGCCGGGACCACTGGCACCAGTGGTTCACCTCGGAGGGCGGCGGGATCCTGCTCTGCCCCATGCCCGGGACGGAGACCTTCCAGCTCCAGTCCGCTCCGGAGACCGACGGGGACGGCGAGCCCCTGCCGCCCACCCTGGAGGGCTTCCAACGGCTCTTCGACCGGTACGCCGGGATACCGGGCATACGGCTGACGGAGGCGACCTGGCTCTCCAGCTGGCGGGTCAACGTCCGCCGGGCCGCCCGGATGCGCGAGGGCCGGATCCTCCTCGCCGGGGACGCCGCCCATGTCCACCCGTTCGCGGGCGGACTGGGCATGAACACCGGCATCCAGGACGCGGCCGCCCTCGCCCGGACCCTGGCCACGGCCCTCGCGGACCCGGCGCCGGCCGACGCCCTCGACGCCTACGAGGCCGAGCGGCTCCCGGTGGCCGAGCGGCTGCTGGCCGACACCTCTGCACGCCACCGGCGGGTCCTCGCCGCGGTCCGCGAGCCCGGCCGGGGAACGGAGGCCGGGATGGGCTGAGACCTCACGGGGTGGGCACGGCGTCGCAGAGGGAGAGGGTGTGGATGCGGTCCGGGGAGCCCGGGCGGGCGTAGTACCAGCCCTGGGCCGTGTCGCAGCCGAGGGCGCGCAGCTGGGCGGCCTGGGCTCCGGTCTCCACCCCTTCGACCGTCACCGCGAGCTCCAGGCTGTGGGCCAGGGCGACGATGCCCTCCACGATCTTGACGTCGACGGGGTCGGCGGGCTCCTGCTGCATCCCCTGGGTGAAGGAGCGGTCCAGCTTGAGGACGCTCACCGGGAGCCGGCGCAGGTTGGCCAGGTTGGAGTAGCCGGTGCCGAAGTCGTCGAGGGCGATGTCGACGCCGAGGGCGGCGAGCCGGCGCAGCGGTTCGAGGAGTTCGTCGTCGGCTCCGATCAGGGCCGATTCGGTGACCTCCAGGCACAGCGCGCCGGGAGCCAGGCCGGAGGACTCCAGGACGCGCACGGTGTCGGCGACCAGGCCGGGGTGGGTCAGCTGGGTGGGCGAGAGGTTGACGTTGACGCGCAGGGGCGCCCCGCCGTGCTGACGCTGCCAGGTGCGGGCCTGGCGGACGGACTCCTCCAGGACCCAGCGGCCGAGCGGCACGATCAGCCCGGTCCGCTCGGCGAGCGGGATGAAGCGGTCCGGGCCGAGCACCCCGTACTGCGGGTGTGACCAGCGCACCAGCGCCTCCGCGCCGCGCACGCTGCCGTCGTGCAGGTGCACCAGGGGCTGGTACTCGATGAAGAACTCGCCGCGCTCCAGGGCCGCCGGCAGGGCGTTGGTCAGGCCGTGGCGGGTGATGGCGCGCGCGTCGGCCTCGGCGTCGGCGAACTCGAAGCGGTTGCCGCCGGCCGCCTTGGCCCGGTACATGGTGATGTCGGCGCTGCGCAGCACCTCCGCCGGGGTGCGCTCGCCCGAGGCGCCCTCGACGATGCCGATGCTGCCGCGCACGGACAGCTCCCGGCCCTCCAGCCGGATGGGCGTGGACAGCGCGGTCAGGATGCGGACGGCGAGGTCGGTGACCTTCTCCCCGGTCTGGGCGCCGGGGCCGGTGGTGAGGGCCACGAACTCGTCGCCGCCCAGCCGTGCGACGACCTCGCCCGGCCCGGTGGCGCAGCTCTGCAGCCGGTCGGCGACCTCCACGAGCAGCCGGTCGCCCGCCGAGTGGCCGAGGCTGTCGTTGACCGCCTTGAACCCGTCGAGGTCGAGGTAGCACAGGCCGAAGCGGCTGCCGGGGGAGGCGTTCAGGGCCTTCTCCAGCCGTTCGAAGAACAGCGTGCGGTTGGGCAGCCCGGTCAGCGCGTCGTGGGTGGCCTCGTAGCGCAGGCGCAGGTTGAGGAGCCGGCGTTCGGTGGTGTCCTCCATCAGGGCCAGCTGGTACTGCGGTACGCCGTCGGCGTCGCGCAGCAGGGACACCGTCAGGTTGGTCCAGAGCACGGTGCCGTCGTGCCGGTAGTAGGGCTTCTCCACGCGGTAGTGCTCGCGCTCGCCGCGCACGAGTTCCCCGTACATCTTCCAGACGTGCGGGGTGTCGTCGGGGTGGCCCCATTCGCTGACGTTGCGGCTGCGGACGTGCCCTTCCAGGCCGCCGAACATCTTGAGCAGGGTGTCGTTGACCTCCAGGATGTTGCCGTCGAGGTCGGCGATGCCGATGCCGACGGCGGCGCCCTCGAAGACGGCCCGGAAGCGTTCCTCGCTGGCGTGCAGGGCCTGCTGGGCGTCGATGCGGGCGGTCAGGGCGGAGCGGGCGATGGCCTCCTGCTCCCTGAGGGTGCGTTCGCGCAGCGCGCGGGCGAACCCGGCGGCGATGCCGTGCTGGAGGCGGGCGCAGCGGGAGCGGTACTCCTCGGTGCTCTCGCTGCCCTCGGCGGCGGCGTCGTCGGGGCCGCAGTACAGCACCAGGTACGACTCGACCACGCCGAGGGTGCCGGCGAGGGCCTCGGGGTCCGTGCAGTGCACGGCGACGAGTTCGGCGCCCACGCCCTGGGCCACGCCCGCGTCGAAGGGGCGGGCGTGCAGGGCCTCGGTGAGGATCCGGGCCAGCGGGACGAGGTGCTGTTCGAACTCGGGGCGGGTCAGGGAGGTGGCCGTGACCGGGAAGATGGCCCGTCCCCAGATGGTCGCGAAGCGTGCGATCCGGTCCTCGCGCCCGGTGAGCGGGTCGCGCAGCGGCGCCCGGCCCGTGCGCGGGACGGGCGGTTCGGCAGCGGCAGCGGGTGCCTGCGGGGATGCGGAAGCGGCGCCCCCGGCCGGGTGGTCCTGGCCGGGGGTCGCGGGCGGGGGCGTCGGAGCGGGGAGTCTCACGCCTTGCGTCCCACGCCGCCGAAGCCCGAGAAGGCGTACGGGTCCTCCGGGGTCTCGCCCTCCGCGAGCGGCCCGGTGCGGTCGGGGCGCCAGTCCGGCATGGCGACGAGCCCCGGCTCCAGCAGCTCGAACCCGTCGAAGAAGCCGGTGACCTCCTCGTGGCTGCGCATGACGAGGGGGTTGCGGATGTCGCGGTAGACGCCGACGGTCCCGGACGCGACCTCCTCGCTGAGCGGGATGCCCTCGTAGGAGGCGTGGGTGAGGATCAGCATGCTGCCCGGGGCCAGGGCGTCGCGCAGTTCGGCGACGGCGTCGTAGGGCCGGTCGGCGTCCTCCAGGAAGTGCAGGACGGCGACCAGCATCAGGGCGACGGGCCGGTCGAGGTCCAGCAGCCGGCGGACCTCGGGGGCGGCCAGGATGTCCTGGGGCTTGCGCAGGTCGGCGGCGACGACGCCGGTGCGGTCGTCGCCGGCCAGGACGGCCCGGCTGTGCGCGACGGCGACCGGGTCGTGGTCCACGTAGACGACGCGGGCCTCGGGGTCGGCGGCGCGGGCGATCTCGTGGACGTTGCCGAAGGTGGGGATGCCGGAGCCGATGTCGAGGAACTGGGTGATGCCCTCGGCCACGGCGTGGCGGACGGTGCGGCGCATGAAGGCCCGGTTGGCCTGCATGATCTTGGGCAGACCCGGCATGAATTCCATGGCCCGGCGGGCCGCCTGGCGGTCGACCTCGAAATTGTGGGAGCCGCCCAGGTAGTAATCGTAGATACGGGACACGCTCGGCACCGATATGTCGATGCCTGGCGGGGCCCAGGCGGGGCGTTCCATCGGGGTCTCCAAGCCGTCGTCGTGTCGTGGTCGTACCTGGTCCGCCCGCGGATCGGGCGGGGGTCGGTCTCCTGTCCGAGCCGAATGTACTGATCATTTCCCAACAGGGCGAGCAAAAGCGGAAATTGCCGGTCCGTTCTTGGTCACACACCAAAGGTTCCACGGGCCCTCCGGCGGCGCCGCGGAAACCGACAAATACCTTTTGGGAATTGACCAACGTTCAATCACAAGCGATCAGATCCTGTCTCAAACCTCACCGGTCCGCGATCCGCCCGTTCGGGCGAACCGATCTCGGGTCCCGCGTGCGCGGGCGCGCGCGAGCCCATGCTCCCCGGGTGAACAGAGCCTTAGCCAGACGCCTGCTGGCGGTTCCGGTCCTGCTGTGGGCGACGCTGTCGACCACTCCGGCCGTGGCCGATAGCTGCGCCTACGCGTCCATCGGCGCCGGGGACGGCGGAACCCTCATCGAGGTGTCCGCGTACGCCGGCGGGGGCCGGGGCGCGGCCGCCCGGGGTGGCGGACATCACGACGGCGGCCCCGGTAAGGGCCGCGGCCACGACAAGGGACGCGGCCACGGGCACGAGCACCACTGCCCGCCGCCCCCTCCCCCGCCGTGCCCGCCCGAACCCACCCCCACGCCCACACCGCCTCCCCCGCCGCCACCGCCCGAGCCGACCCCGCCGCCCAAACCCACCCCTCCCCCGCCCCCTCCGCCGCCGCCCGCCCCGGAGCCGCCGAAGCCCGCGCCCCCGGCACCCCCCGCGCCGAAGCCGCCCGTGCCCCAGCCGCCCGCACCCCGGGTGTTCAGGGCGCCCGCGCCTCCCCCGCCGGCCGCACCGCCTCCGCCGCCCGCACCGGCGCCCGAGCCTGCCGCGCCGAAGCCGAAGGTGCCCCGACCGGCGTACCACTCCGCCTCACGCAAACCGGTCGAACACCACATCTCACCGGTCACCTTCACCCTCATGACCGCCGCCCCCGCCGTGCTCGCGATCGTCGCGCTGCGCCCGCGCTAGGCCGCACCCACTCCACCGCTCCACCACCCACCGCTCATCGCTGTCGCCCACCGATTGGGAGTCGTCTTGTCCGAATGGCTCGTCCTGTCCCTCGCGATGGCCGCGGCCTGTGCCGTGGTGCTGTCCATCGCCTTCTTCAACCACCGCAGGATCAGTGAGGACGACGATCCGAACGAGACCCCGGACGTCATCGAGTACATGACGATGATGATCGGGGTGATCTACGCGATCGTGCTGGGCCTGGCGATCGCGGGCGTCTGGGAGGGCCGCGGGGCCGCCCAGGAGTACGTGCGCCAGGAGTCCCAGGCCCTGCACGAGATCAGCGTCCGCTCCGAGGTCTACCCGGCCGAGGTGCGCAAGAAGATCCGCGCCGACGTCGACGCGTACGTGACCTACGTGGTCGACACGGAGTGGGACCACATGTCCGCCGAGAACGAGCTCACGGGCAAGAGCGGGGAGCTGCTGGAGAGAATCCGCCGCGACGTGACGGACTACGAGCCGCAGACCGACCACGAGGGGCAGGCCTACCAGCCCCTCGTCGACCAGGTCGCGCTGGTGGACGACGCCCGCAACGCACGCGGCCAGAGCGCCGGGGCCACGATGCCGGGAGTGGTGTGGTTCGGCCTGATCGCCGGGGCCCTGGTGACGGTCGGGCTGGTCTTCACCCTGCAGATCCGCCGCTCGTTCCGCGAACTGCTGCTGGCCGGCCTGTTCAGTGCCTTGATCGCCTTCCTGCTGTTCCTCATCTGGGACTTCGACGCGCCCTTCGGGCGGGGGATCGCGGCCACCGCCGAACCTTTCCTCGCGCAGTTCCCACACCTCGGCCTGAAGGGCTGAGGAACCACTGAGGAACCACTGAGGAACCGCCGAGGAACCGGGGCGCGGCCGGGCCCGGCAAACCCGGTACGGGGGGTCCGTCCCCGGTTCGGCCTACGGCCGTGCCCCATTCGCCCGTCCCTGATCGCGGGTCCCCGGCCCCGCACCTAGCGTGGCGGGCATCGAGGTGCACGAACCCCACGTGCGGAGACGCTGCGCGACCGTGCCTCGGGACCGGAGGAACGCCACCATGGGTGCGATACGCAACTCCGCCACCGCCCTGCTGAGCGCCGGCGCCACGGGCCTCGCCCTCACGCTCGGCGCCTTCGGCGCGCCCGTCGCCCTCGCGGCCGAGGCGGCCCCCGCCACTTCCTTCGCCTTCGCCGTCACCCCCTCCACGGTCGCCCCGGGCGGCACGGTCACCCTCTCCGTGAGCAAGTGCGACGCCGCCTTCGCCACCGCCTCCTCCGGGGTCTTCGACACGGTGACCATCGAGCGCGGCAAAACCGTCAAGGTGAAGGTCGACCGCGACGCCCGGCCCGGCGCCCTGTACTCCGTCACCTTCACCTGCAACGGCGAGAACGGCTCCGCCGACCTCACCATCGCCGGCGGCACGACGACGCCCAGCACCAGTTCCACCACCGGCACCCGGCGCACCCCCTCCCCGACCGCCACCTCCGGCACGGGCCTGCGGCCGCCGCCCCTCACCCCGCCGGCCCGCACCACACCGCCCGCGCGCACCACACCGCCGGCACGCACGACCCCCGCCCCCCGCACGACCACCGCCACGCTCGGCGTGCGCGGCGGGCTCGGCGGCAGCGTGGCCGGGGCCCACCCGGGCGAACTCGCCGCCGGAGCCGCCCTGTTCATCGCCGCCGCAGGCGGTACGGCGTACGCCCTGCGCCGCCGCCGCGCGGCCCGCGGGCACTGACTCCGCCCGGGCCCCCCGCCGACGCGGCCGGGCCCGGGGGCGGTGTGCCGTGCACCCGCGGGGCGCGTCAGGAGCGGGCGGCGGCCGGACGGCGGCGGCGCACCACGTGCACGCCGGCGCCGAGCGCCGCGGCGCCGACCAGACCCGCTCCGATGGCCGTCTCGACGGTGGACGGACCGAAGGAGCCGCCGAGGCCGCCCTGGGCACCGTTGCCGGCCAGGATCGTGAAGCGGTGCGTGGCGACGAGGCTGTTGTCGTGGCACTTGACCGACAGGGTGTGGTGGCCGGGCGAGGCGTGGTTGAAGATCCGGACGGTCGCGAAGCCGATGGAGCCGGCCGACAGGTTGGTCTGAGGGAAGTTGCCGTGCGACCAGACCGTGCCGCCGTGGCCGCAGCCGGCCGCGCTGACCTGCATCGAGGCGCCCTGGTGCACGGAGTAGGGGTTGACCGTGACGTTGCTCGGCCCGTTGCCGCTGTTCGGGTTGTTCGCGGTGGCGAACGGGGCACCGAGCCCGAGCGCGGCGCAGGCGGCCGCGGTCACGGTGAGAGCGCGGAAAGCACGCATGGTGGAACCTCCAGCGGGAGCGCCCCGGAGCGGTGGCCCGGGCAGATCGACGAGAACGCCTCCCATCACGAACCCTCCCGGTGGCACGCAACCAGCGCATTTCAGCCCTTGGGCCGCCCGGTTGAGCGACACGCCGAAGCGCGCCCGGCGTATCTGACGGATCCGCAGGTCACGAGCCGTCAGGCATTTATGTGATGATTACCTGGATGGCCGCACCCCTTCCGGGCGCACCACCCGTTCGCCCCTCCCCGATCGCCGTCCCGCCCTTCCCGCCTTAGCGTGCGGGAAGAAGGGCGTACAGGGGAGGGACTGGAACGCGGGTCGGGACCCCCGCGTCGGGAAGGGAGAGCCATGCTCGAGGACGAAACCGAGCAGCGGCCGAGGAGACGCTCCCCTTGGGGCGTGCTCGCACTGGCACTGCTCAGCGGCCTCGCCATGATGCGGAACGGGGCGGACGTGGCGGACGGGCCGCCGCAGCCCACCGCCGCGGCGGCCGTGGCCACGCGGGCCGACCGGCAGCCGGCCAACGCGCCCACGCCGCCCGCGGACATGGAGGTGCTGGACCACTCGTCGGTGCAGCGCATCCGGATTCCGACGATCAACGTGGACGCGCCGGTGATGACGGTCGGCCTGGACGCGCAGGGCTGGATCGACGCCCCGCCGCCGCAGGACCGCAACCTGGCGGGCTGGTACCTCAACGGCATCTCACCGGGCCAGCAGGGGTCGGCGGTGATCGTGGGCCACGTGGACAACGCGCAGGGCCCGGCGGTCTTCTACGGCCTGGGCTCGCTCAAGCCGGGCCAGCGCATCGAGGTGGAGCGCTACGACGGCCGGACGGCGGTGTTCGAGGTGTACGGGGTGGAGGTGTTCGCGAAGGACGCCTTCCCCGGCGCGCGGGTGTACGGGGACACCGGGCACCCGGAGCTGCGGGTGATCACCTGTGGCGGCGGCTACTCGAAGGCCAAGGGCTACGACGGCAACGTGGTCGTGTTCGCCCGGATGGTGGAGGCCCGCTGAACAAACGTTTCACTCCCTGCGGGCCGCCGCCCCCGTACAGCGGCCCGCAGGCAGCGCACGACTCGCGGCGCGTCAGTGCGGCGGCAGCACGGGGAGGGTCATCCGGTAGCCGCGGGCCAGCAGCTGGGGCAGGTAGACCTCCAGCGCCCGGACGCTCTGCGACCGGTTGCCGCCGGCGTCGTGGTTCAGCGTGATCACGCCCGGGCCGGCCCCGTCCAGGACCCGGGAGACGATGACGGCGGTCCCCGGCTCCGTCCAGTCGAGGGTGTCCACGGTCCAGGCGAGGGGTTCCATCCCCAGGTCGGCCCCGATCTCGAAGGCGGCCCGGTTCCACGCCCCGTAGGGGGCCCGGAACCACAGCGGGGGCCGGCCGACGGTCTGCTCGACCACCTCGCTCGTGCGCCCGATCTCCGCTTCCAGGGCGGACCGGCCGAGCTTGGGGATGAGCGGGTGCGTCCAGGTGTGGTTGCCGATGACGTGCCCCTCGGCGGCCATCCGGCGCAGCAGGTCGCGGTGGTCGGTGGCCATCTCCCCGCAGACGAAGAACATCGCGCGGACCCCGTACCGGCCGAGGGTGTCCAGGATGGCCGGGGTGTAGCGGGGGTCGGGGCCGTCGTCGAAGGTGAGCGTCATGGCCTTGCCCGCGGCGGCCCCCTGCGGCAGTTCCAGGAGGGGCCGGGTGCGGACGGCGGGCCTCACCGCGGGCGGCTGGGCGGGAGCCTCGGCCGTCATCGGCCGCAGCCGGTAGGACGCGTCGGGCAGCCCTTCGGGGCGCAGGCCCGGGGCTCCGGCGGCCCCGGCGCCCGGTCCGGCGGCGGGCGGCGGGGCACCGCCGGCGGAGGGCCCCGGGGCTCCGGCCGGCGAGTCGCCCTCTCCCCCGCCGAGCAGGCCGGAGGAGGCGGCGGCGATTCCGAGGAAGACGGCGGTGCGCAGGAGCACGCGTCGCCCTACTGTCGGCTCGTCATTTGTCATTATTACTACGTATCAACGACATCGCCGCAGATGTCGAGAGGCGCGGACGCGCCTCGTTCCCCTCACTCGCCCGGACCAGCCGCCCCGCCGTCAGCTCTGGCGCACCAGCGGGAACGGCAGCGTCTCGCGGATCGTCAGACCCGTGAGGAACATGACCAGCCGGTCGACCCCGATGCCCAGTCCGCCGGTGGGCGGCATGGCGTACTCCAGGGCGTCGAGGAATTCGTTGTCGAGTTCCATCGCCTCCGGGTCGCCGCCCACCGCCAGCAGGGACTGGGCGGTGAGCCGCCGGCGCTGTTCCACGGGGTCGGTGAGCTCCGAGTAGGCGGTGCCGAGTTCGGTGCCGAAGGCCACCAGGTCCCAGCGTTCGGCGAGCCGGGGGTCCAGGCGGTGCTGGCGGGTGAGCGGGGACACGTCGGTCGGGAAGTCCTTGTAGAAGGTGGGGAGTTTCGTCCGCTCCTCCACCAGCCGCTCGTACATCTCCAGGACGACGTCGCCCCGGGTGTCCTCCGGTCCGTGCGGGACGCCCGCCCGGTCGCACAGGACGCGCAGGACGCGTTCCTCGGTGTCCGCGTCGACCTCCTCGCCGAGCGCCTCGCTGATGGCCCCGTACATGGTCTTGACGGGCCAGGGCCCGGAGATGTCGTGGACGACGAGCTTGCCGTCGGGGCCCGCCTTGTGGGCGATGGGCGAGCCGAAGGCGGCGGTGGCGGCGCCCTGGATCAGCTCGCGGGTGAGGTCGAGCATCACGTCGTAGTCGGCGAAGGCCTGGTAGGCCTCCAGCATCGTGAACTCGGGGTTGTGCTTGTAGGAGACGCCCTCGTTGCGGAAGGTGCGGCCCATCTCGAAGACCTTCTCCATGCCGCCGACGCACAGCCGCTTGAGGTAGAGCTCGGGGGCGATGCGCAGGTACAGGTCGAGGTCGTAGGCGTTGATGTGGGTACGGAAGGGACGGGCGTTGGCCCCGCCGTGGATCTGCTGGAGCATCGGGGTCTCGACCTCCAGGTAGCCGCGGTCCAGGAGGCCCTGGCGCAGCGCCTGCACCGCCGTGGAGCGGGCCCGTACGACGTCCCGCGCGTCGGGGCTGGCGACCAGGTCGAGGTAGCGGCGCCGGACCCGGGCCTCCGGGTCGGCCAGGCCCTTGCGTTTGTCGGGCAGGGGGCGCAGGCATTTGCCGGTGAGCTGCCAGGAGTCGACGAGGACGGAGGGTTCGCCGCTGCGGCTGGCGGCGGCGGTCCCGCCGGCCACGACGTGGTCTCCGAAGTCGACCTGGGAGGTGAAGGAGTCCAGCGCGTCCGGCCCCGACTCGTCGCGGGTGAACATCAGCTGGGCGTCGCCGGTCCAGTCGCGCAGGACGGCGAAGACCACGCCGCCGAGGTCGCGTACGACCATCACCCGGCCGGCGAGGACGACGGGCTCGCCGGTGCGGGTGCCGGGGGCGAGCGGGCCGGGGTGGGCGGCCTTCAGCTGGGCGGCGGTGTGGGTGCGCTGCCTGATCCCGACGGGGTAGGGGTCGGTGCCTGCGGCCCGGATCCGTTCCATCTTGGCGTGGCGGACCCTGACCTGCTCGGGCAGCCGGTCGGCGGGCGCGCGCTCCCCCTCCTCGCCCACGAGGTCCAGGCCCAGGGAGTCGATGGAGGGCAGCCCGGCGGTGGTGACGGGGGCGGTGAGGCCCCTGGGGTGGCCATTGCCCCACAGCTTGCGCAGGCTGGGCACGGAGACGAAGCCCTCGGCGATGCCGGAGGCGAGGCTGACCCGGGCGAGCGAGCCGGCGTCCTGGTAGCAGAGGAAGCGGGGGTACCACTCGGGCCCGTACTTGACGTTGGAGCGGTACAGCGCCTCCAGCTGCCACCAGCGGGAGAAGAACAGCAGGAGCCGGCGCCACAGCTTGAGGACGGGGCCGGCGCCGATCCGGCCGCCCTCCTCGAAGGCGGAGCGGAACACGGCGAAGTTGAGGGAGATCCGGCGCACGCCGAGGCCGGGGGCGGCCGCGCAGAGCTGGGCCACCATGAACTCCATGACCCCGTTGGGGGCGGAGCGGTCGCGGCGCATCAGGTCGAGGGAGATGCCGTCCTTGCCCCAGGGGACGAAGGACAGCAGGGCGATCAGCTCGCCCCGGGCGTCGAAGGCCTCGACGAGCAGGCAGTCCCCGTCGGCGGGGTCGCCGAGCCGGTCCAGGGCCATGGAGAAGCCGCGTTCGGTCTCGGTGTCGCGCCAGCGGTCGGCCCGGTCGACGATGGTGCGCATCTCCTCGTCGGTCAGGGCCGAGTGGCGGCGGATCACGGTGGTGGCCCCGGCGCGTTTCACGCGGTTGACGGCCTGCCGGGTGACCCGCATGTCGCGGCCGTCGAGGTCGAAGTGGGCGACGTGCAGGATGGCCTCGTCGCCGAGCTGGAGGGCGCTGAGCCCGGAGCGGGCGTAGGCGGTCGCGCCGTCCTCGGAGGCGCCCATGACGGCGGGCTGCCAGCCGTAGCGGCGGGCCACGGCCAGCCAGGCGTCGATGGCGGGGGACCAGGCGGCGGGGTCGCCCACCGGGTCGCCGCTGGCCAGGCAGACCCCGGCCTCGACGCGGTAGGTGACGGCGGCCTTGCCGTTCGGGGCGAAGACCACGGCCTTGTCGCGCCGGGTGGCGAAGTAGCCGAGGGAGTCGGACCGGCCGTAGGCGCCGAGGAGGGCGCGGATGCGGGGTTCCTCGTCGCCGTGCAGGGCGGCGGTCAGCCGCTGGGAGCGGAAGAGGGTGGAGGCGGCGTTCAGCAGGGCGAGGGCGCCGAAGAGGCCGAGGAAGAAGGAGACGGCGCGGGGCGGGCGGCCGTCGAACTGCCGGGCGGAGAAGAGCCCGCCGAAGACCTGCTTGGCGGCCCAGTCCAGCCACTGGCCTTTGGGCAGGGTGCCGGGGAACAGGGCGACGAGGGCCCAGCCGAGGAAAACGGCGGCGAGCAGCCCGAGGCCCAGCACGAGCATGGCGCGCCAGACGGCACCGGGGCGGGAGGCGGCGTAGAACTCCTGGCGGGCAGCGATCAGCACGACGAGGGCGGCCACGGCGAGGGCCATGGACAGGCCGCCGACCCAGAGGTCCCCGTCCGCGATGATCAGCATGTCGACGAGGATCAGCAGGGCCAGATAGGTGACGACGATCCACCAGGCGATCTTCTTGCGGATGCCGAGCGCGGCGGCGAGCAGGAAGAGGAAGACGGCGTACGCGAGGTTTTCGCTGACCGGCACCACGAAGTCGTCGAGGAAGCGCACCACGGGCCGCAGCAGGCCCCGCACCACCGGGGAGAGGGCCAGCAGCGTGCACAGCAGCCCGAGCGTTCCGAAGAACGCCCCGAAGGCGTCCGGCACCCGGTTCAGGAAGCTGCCGCGGGTACTGCGGGTCTGCTCCAGCGTGGCACTCATGCCATGCACTGTAGGGAGGGCCGCGCCGCGGCGCGCGTCGAACCGGATGGCCTCGGCGGACGAGCTGAAGTCACCGTGGTGCCCTGAGCGGTGCTACCGGGCGCGGGTGAGGCCGTCCTTGGCGGCGTCGCGGCTGAGGACGGCCTCGGTGACGGCGTCCTGGGCGGTCTCGTACTCCTCGTTGCCGGGGTCCTGGGCGAGGGCGGCGGGGAGGTTGACGATCCTGCCGGTGGACAGGTCCATCATCTGCGGGACGAACTCGGCCTTGGTGACCTGCCAGCGCTGTCCGGGGGCGGCGGGCGGGGCGAAGGTGAAGCGGCCGATGGAGCCGTAGTTGCCGCGCATGTCCCGGGCGCCGGTGTAGTTGAACATTTCGCCGGCGACCTGGTCGCCCATCCCGTAGACGATCCACGTGCCGTTGACCTTCTCGTAGGCCTGCGGGATGTGCGCGTGCGTGCCCAGGATCATGTCGACGTCGGGCCGGCCGCCGGTCTGCGAGGCGGTGAGGGCCTTGCCGAGCGTCAGCTGGGTCTCGTCGGGTTCGGTCTGCCATTCGGTGCCCCAGTGGAGGCTGACGAGGACCACGTCCGCGCCGGCCCTGCGGGCCGCCCGGGCGTCCGCGACGATCTTGTCCTGCCGCATCAGGTTGACCGCCCACGGCTGGCCGTCGGGCATCGGGTAGCCGTTGGTGTCGTAGGTGTAGGCGAGGTGGGCGACCTTGGCGGAGCCGGCCGTGTAGAAGGTGGTGCGGGCCGCCTCGGCGGCCGTGCGGGCGGAGCCGGCGTGGCCGAGGCCGACCTTGTCGAAGCGGTCGAGGGTGCGTTTCAGGCCTTCGGCGCCGTCGTCCAGGGTGTGGTTGGAGGCGGTGGAGCAGCCGTCGTACCCGGCGTCCTTGAGTGCGTCGGCGACGGTGGGCGGGGAGACGAAGGCGGGGTAGCCGCTGAAGGGGCCGTCGTCGTCGCCGTAGATGGTCTCCATGTGGCACAGGGCCAGGTCGGCGGCCGAGACGACCGGTTTGACCGCGGCGAACATGGGCCGGAAGTCGTACCCCTCGCCGTCGGCGTCGGCCGCCGCCCGCCGGATGATCGAGGTGTGCGGGAGCACGTCGCCGCTCGCGACCAGGGTGAAGCCCTTGGCGGAGGGGGCGGCGGGGGTCGCGGATCCGGCCGTTCCGGCGGGGGCGCCGGCGGCGCTGGAGCCGAGCCGGGCGGGGGCGGGGCGGCCGCCGGTGGAGCAGCCGGCCGCGGTGGCGGACAGCAGGGCGGCCGACAGCAGGGCGAGGGCCCGCCGGGTGCGCTTGGTCATCTAACCCAGCTCTCCTTGTGCGGATTATCGGATTATCCGTACTCCCTACGAATCCATAAGAGGGGACGTCCCAAGTCAAGGAACAGTGCCGTCCGCCCAGCCGCGCCTCACCCCGATGGCCCCGGCCGTTCGCCGTGCCGTTCAACCGTTCGTCGTCCGGCGCGGCCGCCCAGCGGACCACCCGGGTGCTTGGGCGCAACGGCGGCGCAGGACGGTTCCCGGGCGGCTCCCCGCAGGTGAGGCTGGGGACAGGATCACGAAGACACCCGCCACCGAAGACCGCTCGCCCGCCCCGCGGATCCGGAAGGAGCCACTGACGTGCCGCCCTCCCCCACCCTCCAGCGCACGGAACCCGAGGCGCTCGCCGCACTCCAGCGCGAGCACGGGCGGGCCCTGTTCGGCTTCCTGCTCGGCCTCACGGCAGGGGACGCGCAGCGCGCCGAGGACCTCGTGCAGGAGACCCTCGTCCGGGTCTGGCAGCACCCGGAGGTGCTGGCGACCGGGCACGAGTCCATGCGGCCCTGGCTGTTCACCGTGGCCCGGCGGCTCGCGATCGACGCCCGCCGGGCCCGGATGTCACGCCCCCAGGAGGTGGACCCCGACGGCCTGGAGCAGGCGCCCGCGCCGGAGGACGCGGTGGCCGGGTCCGTCACCGCGATCGACGTCCGGCGGGCGGTCGGCAGCCTGGGGCCGGAGCACCGCGACGTGCTGATGCAGGTCTACTTCCAGGACCGCTCGGTGGCCGAGGCCGCGGCGGAGCTGGGCATTCCGGCCGGCACGGTCAAGTCGCGCACGTACTACGCCCTGCGCGCCCTGCGGAAGGGGCTCCAGGGGTACGGACTCGGAGCCTGAACCGGGGGCGGGGGCCGGACGCACGCCCCGGCCCCGGTGGAGAAGCACTCAAGGAACGCCCCTCAGGCGCACGAACCGGACACAAACCACGCCGAAATCGGCATCAGTCCGTTCAAGTTGAGTAAACATCCCCCGTTCCGCGAGCCCGCCGGTGAAGGCTCGGGGGCGACGGAAAGCTCGACGCGCGGGAGAAGGTGGAACGGTGCAGCCCGAGGGTTTGAACGGCACCAGTGACGGCGGACTGGCAGTGCCCATGGCGTGGCTCTACGCGGAGTACATCGCGGACGAGCTGCTGCGCACGGGCCGGCTGATCCCGGTCAGCACCCTGGAGTTCCGTGCCGGGCGTGACACGCTCGCGCTGACGATCTACCTTTCGGACGCGGCCGGCGAGCTCTCCGGGATCCGGGTGGTCTCGCAGCTCGACGAGTGGCTGTCCCTGACGGCGTACGGGCACCCCTGGCGCGACTGGGTCGAGACCCGCTTCCTCACCCTGGGCGAGGAGGCCCGCGAGCGCGGCGGCGAGGACCCGGACCTGGAACTGGCCCGCGCGGCCTGGCGCTGGCTGGACCACACCGAACTGTTCGCGACCCACCTCGACCCGGACCACCCCGTCCAGGACGGCCCCCCGCCCGGCCTCGACGAGAACGCCCGCGTCTGGACCCCGGCCTGGCAACTGGGCCTCCCGCTGGGCCACTTGGCGATGCACCTGTTCTGAGGCGGTCCCGACCCGTAACGACGCGGGCTAACCCGCCGGCTCGGCCGGGTCGGTCACCAGCCCGGTGAAGTCCGCCTCGTTGCGCTCGGCCCGCCTCACGTACCAGCGGGCGATCAGCCACATCGCCGGGTAGGCCACCAGTCCGAGCGCGACCCACACCAGCGGGCCCGTGGCCGCCCGGGGCAGCAGGAAGCCCAGCGGCAGCAGCCCGAGCAGCAGGCCCAGTACCGCCAGGGCGCCCAGCCCGGCGCGCAGCTGGCTGCGCATCAGGGCGCGTACGTAGGTGGCGCCGAGGGTGGTCTGCTCGGAGATCTCCGAGCGGGCCGGGGTGTGCGCGGGCGGCCTGCGGCGGGTGCCGCGCGGAACTCCGGTGACGACCTCCCGACGGGGCGGTGGCTGCTGCTGCTCGGACATGGTGCCGGAGTCTACGCAGCGCACCGCTACTTGAGGAGGCGGGACAGCCTGCGGTCGGCGAGCGGTTTGCCGCCGGTCTGGCAGGTGGGGCAGTACTGGAGCGAGGAGTCGGCAAACGACACCGAGCGGACGGTGTCCCCGCACACCGGACAGGGCTCCCCGTCCCGGCCGTGGACGCGCAGCCCGCTCTTCTTCTCGGCCTTCAGCTGCCCGGCGGCCAGCCCGTGGGCCCGTTCGACGGCGGTGCGCAGGGTCTCGCGCACGGCCTCGTAGAGGTGGGTGACCTGCTCCTCGTCGAAGGCGGAGGCCAGTTTGAAGGGCGAGACGCGGGCGGCGTGCAGGATCTCGTCGCTGTAGGCGTTGCCGATCCCGGCGACCACGCCCTGGTCGCGCAACACCCCCTTGATCTGCCGCCGTTCGCCGGCGAGCAGCGCGGCGAACGCGTCGCGGTCGAAGCCGGGGGCGAGCGGGTCGGGGCCGAGCCGGGCGATGCCGGGGACCTCCAGGGGGTCGCGCACGACGTACACCGCGAGGCGCTTCTGCGTGCCCGCCTCGGTGAGGTCGAAGCCGTCGCCGCCGCCGTCGAGTACGAGGCGCAGCGCGAGCGGGCCCTTGCCGGGGCGCGGGGGCTGCGCGGGGAGGGTCTCCTGCCAGCGGAGCCAGCCGGCGCGGGCGAGGTGGGTGACGAGGTGGAGGTCGCCGATGCTCAGGTCGAGGAACTTGCCGTGGCGGGCGACGGGGCCGGCCGGCTGCCCCTCCAGGGCGGTGAGCGGGGGGTCGTACGTCTTGAGCACGCTGACGGCGAGCGGGAGGACGCGTTCGACCAGCCGCCCGGCGAGGTGGGTGTCGAGGAACTCCCTCAGCGCCTCGACCTCCGGCAACTCCGGCATCCTCCCAGCGTGCCCCGGCCGCCTCCGCCGCGCGACCGGGCGGGGCTGGAAACGGCCCCCGCCGGGGTCACGACATCACGAACTCGCACCACACGCACTTCCCGCTCCCCCTCGGTTCCACCCCCCACACGTCCGCCAGCCGGTCCACCAGCATCAGCCCCCTTCCCGACACCCCCGCCTCCCCCGCGTCCCGTCGGCGCGGAAGGGCGCTGGAGCGGTCCTCCACCTCCACCCTCAGTCTCCGCTGCGGCCCGCTCAGGACGCGGAGCGTCACGATGGCCGGGCCGTCCGTGTGCATCAGGGCGTTCACGATCAGTTCGTCCGCCACCAGTTCGATCTCGTCCGCCCGGCTCCGCGCGCCCCACGCCCGCACCGCCGCGCCGATCATGTGCCGGGCCGCGACGAGGGCCTCGGGGTCGCCCGGGGCCACGTGCTGTTGCAGCCGGCCGCCGCCGGCCCGTTCCGCCTCGGCGCCCTCGCGGTGCAGCAACAGCAGGGCCATGTCGTCGTCCCCGCCCCGCTCGTCCGCGACCTCGCACAGCCGGTCCGCGAGCAGCTGGGGGTCGCCCGGGCCCTCGGCGACCAGCCCGGTCAGCACCCGGATGCCGTCGTCCAGATCGGTTCCGGGCTGCTCCACCAGGCCGTCGGTGCACAGCAGCAGCGTTTCCCCCGGATCCAGTTCCACCGTCGTCACGGGATACTCCAGCCGGCCGAACTCCGCCGACAGCCCCAGCGGCATCCCGCCCTCCACCGGCAGCCTCCGGCACTTCCCGTCCCGGGCCCGCAGCAGCGGGTCGATATGGCCGGCGCGCACCATCTGGAGCACCCCGGTGGACAGGTCGGCCTCGACGTACGTGCAGGTCGCGAAGCGGTCGGTGTCCAGTTCGTGCAGGAAGACCGAGGCCCGGGCCATCACCGTGCCCGGGGAGTGCCCCTCGGCGGCGTACGCGCGCAGCACGATGCGCAGCTGTCCCATCACGGCCGCCGCGTGCGTGTCGTGGCCCTGGACGTCCCCGATGACGGCGCCGACGCGGCCGCCCGGCAGCGGGATGACGTCGTACCAGTCACCGCCGATGTCCTGCCCCATCCGCGCGGACCGGTAGCGGACCGCGATCCGGGCGCCGGGGACGGCCGGTATCCGGCGGGGCAGCATGGCCTGCTGGAGACCCTCGGCGAGGTCGTGCTCCTGCTCCAGGAGCATCGCCCGCTGGAGGCTCTGCGCGATGCTGCTGCCGAGGGCGACCAGCAGGTTCCGTTCCTCCTGGGTGAAACCCTCCTTGTCCTCGTACAGCAGGCCGAGGGCGCCGATCGGACGCGCCTGCGCGATCAGCGGCAGGTACGCGGCGGCCGAGATCCGCATGTACGAGATCTTCGACCAGAGCTCGGGGTACCCCTCGGCGAACTCCTCGGCCGACTCCAGGAACCTGGGCTGGAGCGAGCGGACGACCTCGCTCATCGGGTACTGCTCGTCGACGCGCGTGTAGCGCGTACCGGGGACGAAACTGCCCTCCGGGCCTTCGGCCACCAGGTGGATCCGGCCCGCCTCGACCAGGCCCATCACCATGCCCATCGAGCCGAGCCGCTCCAGCCCGTGGGCGTCGCCTATGACGTCGATGACGTCCTTGACGGTACGGGCGTGGGCGAGCGCGGCGGTGGTGGACTCGACGACGGAGGTCTGGCGGCGGCGCTCCTCGTCCAGGCCGAGGCGTTCGGCGGAGTGGCTGAGCTCTTCGGTGGCGTCGCGGACGATGCCGATGATCCGGAACGGGCGGCCGTCGGTGTCCCGCATGACGCGGCCCTGGGTGTGGGTCCAGCGCATCCGCCCGTCGTGGCAGCGGATGCGGAAGTACGCGCCGTAGCTGTCGGAGCCGCTCTTGAGGGCGCTGGAGACCAGCGCGTCCAGCCGGGCCGCCTCGGCGGGCGGGACGCGCCGGTTCAGCGACTCCGGCCGCCCGTCGTACTCCTCGGGGGACGTGTCGAAGACGTCGAGGGCCGCCGCGTCCAGGTGCATGAGCCCGGCGACCAGGTCCCAGTCGAAACTGCCCATCCGGTTCAGTGACAGGGACCGGTCCGGGTGTGCGGGCCAGTCCTCCGGCAGCGATACGGTGCTCGGCACCGATCCACCATGACACAGCGGAGGGTCAGGCGCTCTCCAGGTAGGCGGGCTGGTCGGTGCCCTGGTCCGTGCCCTGGTGCTGGTCAGGGGAACCGAACGGGTCGGAGGGCGCGGCCGGGCCGGGGGTCGGCACGTCCTCCGGGTCCGGGGTCAGGCCCGGCTCGGCCGGGACGGGTACGACGGGCGCGGCCGGGACGTCCGAGAACGGGTCGGAGGGGGTGGCGGGGGGCTGGTCGGGGGTGGTGCCGCCCGGGAGGTCCCGGGGCGGGGTGGCGGGCGGCTCCTGCGGGGAGGTCGGCCTGCCGGGGGTGGCGCCGGTGCCGCCGTCGGACGGGCAGGGGGCGGGCGTGGGACCGGTGGCGGGCGGCGGTCCCGGGGGGCCCGCGGCGGGCGGCGGTGCCACGGGGCCGGCCTCCGCCGGAATGGGCAGCTGCTCGTCCAGGGGCCCGGCCTGCCCCGGCGCCGGCGCTCCCGGCGCCCCGGCGGCGGGCGGTACGTCCAGCGGCGGGGCCGTCTCCGGGAGGTTCAGCGACGGGGCCGTCTCCGGCAGGTTCAGGGGCGGGGCCGTCTCCGGCAGGTTCAGGGGCGGGGCCGTCTCCGGCAGGTTCAGGGGCGGGGCCGTCTCCGGGAGGTTCGCCGGCGGGGCCGTCTCGGCAGGCGCGCCGTGGGGGCCGGGCTGCCCGGGCACGTCCAGCGGAGGGGCCGTCTCCGGCAGGTTCGCCGGCGGGGCCGTCTCGGCGGGCGCGCCCTGCGGGCCGGGCTGGCCGGGCACGTCCAGGGGCGGGGCCGTCTCCGGGAGGTCCAGCGGCGGGGCCGTCTCCGGGAGGTTGCCGGGGCCGGCCTGCGGGGGCTGGTCCGGGGGCGGGCCGGCCGGCGGCGTCGAGGGGGTCGTCGGCGGGACCGTACGGGCCAGGCTGTTCGACTCGGTGGCGCAGGGGTCGGAGGGGTCGTCCGGCGGGGTCGGCGGGCCGTTCGGGATGCCGTCGGCCGGGTCGTAGGGGGGCCGCACCTTCGGCGCCTTGTCCTGGGCGCCGTCGTCACCCGCCTTCCGCTCGATCCAGGTGTTGTCGGCCACGTTGACGATGACCAGCTTCTTGATCGGCTGGATGGTGGGCTCGACGACGATGACCTGGTTGGGCCGGTAGCCGTTCCACTGCTCCCCCTTGAGCACCGGGCTCCCCTTGGCGGAGCGCGGCGCGCCCAGCGGGTTGCCGCAGCCGCAGCGGACCCTGGGCATGCCGTGGTCGTCCACGAGGACGGCCGTTCCGGCCTGGAGGACGGCCTGGTAGCCGTCGGCGCGGCCGTCGCGGAAGCCGTGGCTGGTGATGCGGGTGTCGGCGCGCAGGACCACGGGGGTGAGGGCCCGCAGGAATTCGGGGATCTTCTCCTGCTCGACCCCGGTGGCCTGGGCGAAGGCGCGGGCCTTGGCGTCGTCGGCGGTGAGGTGGGCCACCTGGCGCTCGACGTCGCAGCTGCCGAGCCGGTTCGTTCCGCCGTACAGGCCGGGGGTGGCGGCGCCGACCGTGCGGATGCCCTGGCCGGTCGGGTTCGGCAGCGGCGGCTGGACGGGGGCCGACTCGGCCGTTGCGGTGGAGGCGGTGAAGGGGTCGGGCCCGGCGGTGCCCACGGGCTGGAGGGTGAGCTCCTGGCTCTCGGCCGTCGCGCCCTTGGTCTGCTCGGGCTCCTGGGCGCCGCAGCCCGCGGCGATCAGCCCGAGGAGGGCCAAGAGGGCGGCACCGGCCGGTACATGACGGCGCGGCGCCTGACGGGGTGTCGGTGCGGGCACGTCATTCACGTTGTTCACGCTGGATCTCCCTTTTCGCCCCGGTTGCTGCTCTCTTGTCTGCCGCATCCTTCCCCGGGCCGCAACCGGAGTTCCGGCAGATGCGTATTGAACGCGTTCAACGATGCCCTTAGAGTGACACCTAGGAATTGAACATGTTCAGAGGAGTGGGTCGTGACCGTGCTCGTGAACCTGATCGTCGCCCTGGGGATGCTCTACGCCGTCCCGGCCGGCCTGCGCCTGATCGATCCGGCCGGCCTGCGCCGGGCGGCCCGGGCGTGGCCCCTGGCGGCCGCCCCCGGCGCGCTGTGCCTGTGGCTGCCGCGCGGCGGCGCCGCGACCGCGCTCGCCTGCCTCTACGCGGCCGCCGCCCTGGCCCTGCTGGGCGCGGGCGGGGCCCGGCTGTGGCGCGGCCTTACCCGGGCGCGGTCCTCGGGGGTCCCGTTCCCCGCGGCCGAGGTGGCGGTGCTGACCGCCCTGGCCTCGCCCTCCGTCTCCGCGGCCGCCCTGGTCGCCGAGCGGGCCGGGTACCGGCTCTTCGGCTTCGACCTGGACGTCCTGGCCCTGACCGTGCCGCACTTCCATTTCGCCGGGTTCACGGCCGCGCTCGTCGCCGGACTGGTGTGCCGGTCGGCGCCGGGGTACCTGGCGCGCGGGGCGGCCTACAGTGTGCCGGCGGGGACCCTGCTCGTGCTGCTCGGGTACTTCGTGGACGACTGGGCCGAGCTGCTGGGCGCGGTCGTGCTGACCGCGGGGATGTGGACGGTGGCGCTGGTGACCTGGCGCGAGCTGCGGCCCGCCGCCCGCGACCGGGTCACGGGCACGCTGCTCGGGACCTCGGCCGCGGTGCTGGTGGCCACGATGCTGCTGGCCCTGTGGTGGGCGGCCGGAGAGGCCACCGGGATCGTCCACCCGACCCTGACCTGGATGGCCGCCACCCACGGCCTCGGCAACGCGCTCGGATTCGCCCTCTGCTCGCTGCTGGCCTGGCGGCGGCTGACCGCCGGCCGGGACCCCGCGGACGGGAACCCCGGCACCCGTGACCCCAGCCCCCTGCCTCTGACCGTCACCCCCTGACCTCCCCCGAACGGAGACTCCCGTGACCCGCCTCATCAGCACCGGCCTGAGCGTCCTCACCTACCCCGAACGCGGCGCCACCCTCCGGCGGCCGCTGCCCGACGGATACCGCCACCTGCACCACCGCACCCGTATCGGGCACGGCCGGGAGGTCTTCGAGGCGGCCGGCGCGGCGGTCCTCAGCTTCCGGATGCACCGGGCGGCCGGGGCGACCGTCCGGGCGGACGGGCCTGCCGTCCCCGGGGCGCGGGTGGAGATCGGCATCGGCGCCGGCCCCCTGCGGATCAGCGTGCCGTGCGAGGTGATCCGGACCCAGGACTCCCCCGGCCTGGCCGGCTTCACCTACGGCACCCTCACCGGGCACCCCGCGAGCGGGGAGGAATCCTTCCTGGTGGAAATGGCCGCGGACGGCACCGTGTGGTTCGAGGTCACCGCCTTCAGCCGCCCCGCCGCCTGGTACACCCGCCTCGCCGGTCCCCTCGTACCCCTCCTCCAGCGGGCCTTCG
This sequence comes from Streptomyces sp. NPDC029216, assembly GCF_040648015.1. NCBI lineage: Bacteria > Bacillati > Actinomycetota > Actinomycetes > Kitasatosporales > Streptomycetaceae > Streptomyces > Streptomyces sp. NPDC029216. Next base: position 33,257 of record NZ_JBEZWL010000075.1, read on the forward strand.
TCCACAGCCTGGGCCGTCACCTGCGCGCGCTGGCCGCCGGCGGCTGATACTGGAGTCGATGGACTGGTTCACGGCGCCCGGGTACTGGCTGGGCCGGCTGGTCTTCCAGCGGGCCCTGGCCGGGGTGTACCTCTTCGCCTTCGTCGGGGCCGCCCTCCAGTTCCGGGCGCTGATCGGGGCGCACGGCATGCTGCCCGTCCCGCGCTACGTGCGGTACGTGCCCTTCCGGCAGGCCCCGAGCCTGTTCCAACTGCGCTACTCCGACGGGCTCTTCGCCGGCTGCGCCTGGGCCGGCGCGGCCCTGTCGGCGGCGCTCGCGGCGGGGGCCGGGGACCTGGTGCCGCTGGGCGCGGCGATGGGGATGTGGGCGGTGCTGTGGCTGCTCTACCTGTCGATCGTCAACGTGGGCCAGACCTGGTACTCGTTCGGGTGGGAGTCGCTGCTGCTGGAGATCGGGTTCCTGGCCGTGTTCCTCGGCAACGCCCGGGCCGGCCCGCCGGTGCTGGTCCTGTGGCTGCTGCGGTGGGTGCTGTTCCGGGTGGAGTTCGGCGCCGGTCTGATCAAGATGCGCGGCGACGCCTGCTGGCGGCGGCTGACCTGCCTCTACTACCACCACGAGACCCAGCCGATGCCGGGGCCGCTGAGCTGGTTCTTCCACCACCTGCCGAAGCCGCTGCACCGGGCGGAGTGCGCCGCGAACCACGTCACGCAACTGGTGCTCCCGGTCCTGCTGTTCACCCCGCAGCCGGTGGCCTCGTACGCCGCCGGGGTCATCGTGGCCACCCAGCTGTGGCTGGTGGTCTCGGGGAACTTCGCCTGGCTGAACTGGCTGACGATCACGGTGGCGCTGTCGGCCGTGGACTTCACGGGGCTCGCCGGGTCGCCGCCCGCGGCCGCCTCGAGCGGGGCGCCGGTCTGGTACGTGGTGCTGGTGTGCGCGGTGACGGTGCTGGTGCTGGTGCTGAGCCGGCACCCGGTGCTGAACATGGTCTCGCGGCGGCAGGTGATGAACCGCTCCTTCGACTCCCTGCACCTGGTCAACACCTACGGGGCCTTCGGCACGGTCGGCCGGATCCGCGACGAGGTCGTGGTCGAGGGGACCTCGGACGCCGCCCCGCACGAGGACGGCGACTGGCGGGAGTACGGGTTCAAGGGGAAGCCGGGCGATCTGCGCCGGATCCCGCGCCAGTTCGCCCCGTACCACCTCCGTCTCGACTGGCTGATGTGGTTCGCGGCGCTCTCCCCCGGCTATGCCCGCGACTGGTTCGGTCCGTTCGTCGAGCGGCTGCTGGCGGGCGACCGGGACACGCTGCGGCTGCTGCGCCACAACCCGTTCCCGGACGCCCCGCCGCGCTTCGTGCGGGCCAGGCTGTACCGCTACCGGTTCACCACCTGGCGGGAGTTGCGCGAGACGGGCGCCTGGTGGCACCGCAGGCTGCTGCGCGAGTACCTGCCGCCGACCCGGCTCGCGCAGGCCTCATCGGCCGAGCCCGAGTAGCGCCGCCTCCCGCTCGGGGTCGATGCCCTTCTTCGGCCGGTCGGGGCGCTGCGGGGCCACGCCGCCGAGGGAGCGCAGCCATGCCCAGGTGTCGGCGACGGTCTCCTCGACCGGGCGGCACGTCAGGCCGCCGGAGAGGGCCTTGGTGACGTCGCTGCGGAACATGTAGTCGTGCAGCTCGCCCGGGGGCAGCCAGCAGGGCAGCTCGGTCCAGGGCTCGACGCCCGCCCCGGCGATGTCCTCCGGGTCGGTCCAGCGGAGTTCGGCGGCGCCGCCGGTGACGGCCGCGCAGGCTTCGAGGAAGGAGCCCATGGTGGCGTGCCCGGCCGGGGAGACGATGTCGTACGGGCCGGCGAGCCCGGCCTCCGCCGCGTCCAGGGCCCAGTGCGCGAGGTCGCGCACGTCGATGTACTGCATCGGCAGGTCCCTGGGGCCGGGGGCGAGCGTGGGGCCGCCGCGCGCGGTCCGGTTCAGCCACCAGGGCAGCCGGCCGACGTTCTCGTACGGGCCGAGGATCAGGCCGGCGCGCACGAGGAGGGCGCGGTCGCCGAAGGCGGCCAGCGCCGCGAGCTCGCCGCCGCGCTTGTCCTCGGCGTAGGCGGTTGCCTCGGCGTCGGGCGAGCCCTCGACCAGCGCGCCGTCCTCGGTGAGGCCGGGCGGGGCGGGGTAGGCGTACACGGAGCGGCTGGAGACGTAGACGTACCGTCCGGCGCGGCCGGCCACCAGGCGGGCGGCGTCGCGTACGGCGGTGGGGGCGCCGCTCCAGGTGTCGACGACGAAGTCCCAGGTCCCCTCGGCGAGGGCGTCGAGGCCCCCGGGCGCGGTGCGGTCGCCGTGGACCGCGCGGACCCCGGCCGGCGGGGCGTGCCGGCCCCGGTGGAAGACGGTGACCTCCCAGCCCCGTTCCAGGGCGTCCTCGGTGATCGCGCGGCCGACGAATTCGGTTCCGCCCAGCATCAGCAGCTTCTTCATGCGGATCAGCCTGTCCGGGCGGGAGGCGGAACGAAAGCCGTGATCGCCGACAGCGATGACGCTCAGGGCGAAGGCGGGACGGGAACTCCGGGCGGGGTCCGGCCGGTCGTGCCGCGCCCCCGTCACCCTGGGGTGCGGGGGCGTGGGGCGTGCCGGGGGCCGGTGGCTCTGGCGGGTCCGGCCCCGTCGGGTCCGGACCTAGTCGATGCCGGGCAGGATGTGCGGCTCCGCCAGGTCGTCCTCGTAGCCCGCCAGCCTGATGGGGGCGGATCGGGCCCAGACCTCCAGGCTGCCGAGTTCGTCGGACCGGTTGGTCGCCCCGCGTCCGGTGAGCTCCATGGTCGGGTTGGTCTTGGTCGTCTCAGTCACCGCGCACTCCCTTGTGTCGCGTAACCCGGCAGGCTCGACCGCGTGCCGGATAGGGAAATTAAAAGGTTTTCCGGACGCGGTGGCGCCTTGGTGGAGCGGATCCCGGGTGGGGTTCCTTGCGCCTCAGGGTACACATATGAGCGGGGGTCCGCTCGATGGAACGGTAAAATTCGACTGGAAGCACCCGACCGGAACTTCGTGCTGCGGGCCGCGGCCCTGCTGCGCCGCTCGCCGCAGGCCGTCCGGACCGGGCTGGCGGCGGGGCCGGACGCCGGGGTCGTCGAGGACGGGCGTCGGGTGCTCGAACCCGTCGCGGGGGCCTGCCGACTCCGACGCCGGGGTTGGCCCGAACGGATGACGGGCCGGCCCCGTCCCCGCTGGAACGCGGGGAC
>NZ_JBEZWL010000076.1:0-36372 GCF_040648015.1 Streptomyces sp. NPDC029216
CCGGAGAGCCGGACGGCCACTCCTCAGGAGCCACTGAAGGCAAGACCCCATAAGCCACATCCGGCCCTCCCGGGCCGCCTATCAACTTACGGAGAATCCCCATGCGCAAATGGCTGCCCCTGACGGCGGTGTGCCTCGGGGCGTTCATGCTCCTGATCGACGTCACCATCGTGACCGTCGCCCTCCCGGACATGGCCGCCGACATGCACACCGGCTTCTCGGACCTGCAGTGGGTGATGGACGTCTACGCCCTCGCCCTCGCCGCCCTGCTGCTCGGCTCGGGCTCGCTCGCCGACCGGATCGGCCGCCGCCGGGTCTACCTCGGCGGCCTCGTCGTCTTCGCCGCCGCCTCCCTCGTCTGCGGCCTGGCCGACGGGCCGGCCGCACTGATCGCCTTCCGCGCCGTCCAGGGCATCGGGGGCGCGGCGATGGCCGCCACCTCCATGGCCCTGCTCAGCGCCTCCTACCAGGGCCGCGACCGAGGGGTGGCCTTCGGCGTCTGGGGCGCGGTCAACGGCGCCGCCGCGGCGGCCGGGCCGATCGTCGGCGGGCTGCTGACCGAGCACTTCGGCTGGCGCTGGATCTTCTTCATCAACCTGCCGCTGTGCGCCCTGGCCGTGTTCGTGACCCTCAGGGCGGTGGCGGAGTCCCGCGACCCGCGGGCCCGGGGGCTGGACCTGCCCGGCATGGTCACCTTCACCGTCGGGGCCGGGGCCCTGACGTACGGGCTGATCCGGGCCGGCGAGAACGGCTGGGCCTCGCAGGCCGCCCTGCAGCTGTTCGCCCTGGCGGTGGCCGCCTTCGCCGCCTTCGTCCTGGTCGAACTGCGCGGCTCCCGCCCGATGCTGGACCTCTCGCTCTTCCGCAGCCCCGCCTTCGTGGCGGTGATGACCGCCGGACTGCTGACGTCCGGGGCGGCGTTCTCGTACCTGATGTACGTCTCCCTGTGGCTGCAGTCGGCCGAGGGGATGAGCCCGGTGGGCGGCGGTCTGGCGCTGGTGCCGATGAGCCTGGCCGCGTTCGTCGTCGCGGCGGCGGCCGGGCGGCTGCTGCACGGGCTCTCCGCCCGGCTGACCATTGGCGGCGGACTGCTGCTGATCGGGGCGGGCGCGCTGCTCCAGGCCTGGATGCTGGACGCCGGTGACAGCTGGCCCGCGCTGGTGCCGGGGCTGCTGGTGACGGGTGTCGGGGTGGGTGCGTCCATCCCGGCGCTGGCCGCGACCGCGATGGGTGCGGTGCCCCCGGCCCGGGCGGGCATGGCGGGCGGTGTGCTGAACACCTCGCGGCAGCTGGGCACGGCCCTGGGGATCGCGGTGCTGGGCGCGGTGTTCCACGCCGGGCTTGCGGACGGGCTGGACGGGAAGCCGGCCGGCACCGCCGACGCGCTGGCCTCCGGCGGGGCGGCCCGGCTGCTGGCGGCGGCGCCCGATGCGCGGGGCTGGGTGGACGCGGCGTTCGCGAGCGGGCTGCGGGAGACCTTCACGGTGTCGGGGGCGCTGGGCCTGGCCGGCGGGCTGGCGGTGCTCCTCCTGATGCGCCGCCCGGCGACGGCCGGCCCGGCCCGGATCCCGGCCCCGGCCGGCGACCCGACCCGGTCGCAGCAGTCGGCGTAGGGGGCGGCGGCCGGGGCGTGTCAGGAGGGTGAACCTCCGAACACCGGCGCATGGCGCCCGCTTCGGCGGCCGGGGCGGCTCCTAGGCTGCCCCGCGGACGCCCCCGGCCCGCCTCCCGAGAAACGGACTCTCCCATGCGCCTTCGCTCGACAGCCGCCGCCGCCCTCGCCTCCCTCGCCCTGGTCCTCCCGACCGCCGGCCCGTCCCTGGCGGCCAACGACCACGACCACGACACCCTCGGCGAGATCCGCTACAGGTTCACGGACGACGACGGAGAAGTGCGGCACGGGACGATCGAGCCGGCCGACAACGACACCTGCTACCGGCTGACGGGGACCAGCCGCAACCGTCCGGCGTTCACCGTGGAGAACGACACGGACTCGCTGGCTCTCGTCTTCAGCGACAACAACTGCGGCGGCGAGGCCGAGGAGGTGCTGCGGCCGGGCGAGCGCGCGCACGACCTGAACGCCCGCTCGGTCTTCCTCAAGCCCGACGACGACGACCACCACGGCCGCCACGACCGCGACGACGACTGGGGCGACGAGGACCGCAGCCGGCGCCGTCCGACCCGGAGCGGCGACCGCGCGGTGTCCGACCGGGCCATGCTCGACCGGGCCTTCCTGGACGCCGCCCTGCGGACCATGGGCTGATCCGCCGGCCCCCGGAACGGGGGCCGCATGGGACAGGGCCGCCCGGGGAGGTTTCCTCCCGGGCGGCCCCTGGTTCAGCGGTTCAGCCGTGGTTCACTTCCTGCCCCGTCGGGGTTCAGAAGGTGAGCTTCCAGCTGTCGATCTTGCCGGTGTCCAGGCTGGCGTTGTCGTTGACGCGCAGCTTCCAGACGCCGTTGGCGACCTCGGAGGAAGCGTCGACGGTGTAGCTCTTGATGATGTTGTCGGCGCTGCCACCGGAACGGTTGTGCAGGTTGTAGACGCTGCCGTCAGGAGCGACCAGGTCGACCTTCAGGTCGCCGATGTAGGTGTGCAGGATGTTGACGTCCACCTTGAGGGTGGTCGGCGCGTTGCCCGCACGGGTGACGGTGATCGGGGACTCGACCGTGGCGTTGTCGTTGATCGCGTAGTCGGCCGTGTTCTCGAACACGCTGGGCAGCGAGGTGCCGACGGTCCAGGTGAAGGACGCGGTGCCCGTCTTGCTCGCCGAGTCGGTGACGGTGACGGTCACGTTGGACGTGCCCGCGGTGGTCGCCGTACCGGAGATCAGACCGGTGGAGGAGTTGATCGACAGGCCGGCCGGCAGGCCGGTCGCCGCGTAGCTCAGGGCGCCCGCGTTGGTGCTGGTCGCCTGGACCTGGAGGCTCACCGCGGAGTTGACCTGGGTGGTCTGGTTCGGGATCGCGGTGACGGTGACCCCGTCGTTGATGCGCGGGCCGACGTTGATGGCGGCCCAGGCGTTGGCGACGTTGTTGTACGTGGCCGAGCCCTGGCCGTACAGGTCGGCGGCGGCCTTGAGGGTCTGGACGCGGGCGTCGGCGTAGTTGGTGGTCGACTTGAAGTAGCCCACCGTCAGCGCGCGGAACCAGATCTTCGCGGCGGCGTCGCGGCCGATCGCGGTGACGGGGAGGCCGTCGGAGGTCGGCGAGTTGTAGCTCACGCCGTTGATGACCTTGGCGCCGGAGCCCTCGGAGGCCAGGTAGAACCAGTGGTTGGCCGGACCCGAGGAGTAGTGGACGTCGACCCCGCCGATGCCCGAGTACCAGGCGTCCTTGGATCCGCCGTCCTTGCTCGGCTTGTCCATGTAGCGCAGCGGGGTGCCGTCGCCGTTGATGTCGATCTTCTCGCCGACGAGGTAGTCGCCGACGTCGTTCGGGTTGTTGGCCCAGAACTCGACGGCGGCGGCCATGATGTCGGAGGTGGCCTCGTTCAGACCGCCGGGCTCACCGCTGTAGGTCATGTTGCCGGTGACCGAGGTCAGACCGTGGGTCATCTCGTGCGCGGCCACGTCTATGGACGTGAGGGGCTTGTTGTTGGCCTCGCCGTCGCCGTAGGTCATGCAGAAGCAGGAGTCGTCCCAGAAGGCGTTCACGTACGCGTTGCCGTAGTGGACCCGGCTGTACGGGGCCACGCCGTCGTTGCGCAGGCCGTTGCGGCCGTGGACGTTCTTGTAGTAGTCCCACGTCACCTGGGCGCCGTAGGCGGCGTCCGCGCCGGCCGTCTCCTTGTTGGAGGGCAGGCCGTTGCCCCAGATGTCGGTGGTCTTGCTGAAGAGCGTGCCGGTGCCGGACGAACCGCCGTTGAGGTTGTACGTCTTGTGGCCGCCGCGCCCGGCGTCGGTCAGCGTGTAGTTGCTGCCGGACAGGGTGGTGCCGAGGGTCACCTGGCCGCTGTACTGCGTGTTGCCGGTGCCGGTCTCGACGGACTGCCACTGGGTGATCTGCGCGCCGGTCCTGGCGTCGGTGATCACGTGCAGGCGGCTCGGGGTGCCGTCGTCCTGGAGGCCGCCGACGACCGTCTCGAAGGCGAGGACCGGGACGCCGGAGCCGGCCCAGATCACCTTGCGGGCGCCCTTGTCGGCCTTGGACTGCTTCGAGCCCGCGGCGTTGGCGGCCGCAACGGCCTGGCCCTCCGCGGTGGTGGTGCTGACCGTGGCGTTGGTGTCCGTGACCTTGATCTCGTGCTGGGTCGCCTTGGTCACGCTCTTGGTGACGCCGCCCTTGGCGTGGACGGTCAGGTCACCGCCGAGCACGGGCAGACCCTCGTAGGTCCGCTCGTAGGTGGTGTGCGTGGTGCCGTCGGCGTCCTTGACCACATCGCGGACGATCAGCTTCTCGCCGCTGCCGAGGCCGAGCGCCTTCGCGGCCTGGACGGAGGTCGAAGTGGCCTCGGTGATGAGCGTCGCACGCTCCGAAGCGCTGAGTACGACATTGGCCGCGCCCGGGTTGGGCTGGGCGGCCGTGCGGGCCTGCGACGCGGTGGCGTCGGCGGTGGCGGTACCGGCCTGCATGCCTACGGCGACCAGGGCAGCCGCGGCAATGAGTGCGCCGGCCGCCGTGGCGCGCCGGTGGGGGGTGGGACTCAACGCAGACTCCTTCTGCAAGGGGGTTCCGGATGGCTGGGTGGGCCACCGGGCAGATCAGGGCTGGTGCGATGAACGGTCAGAGAGTGCCACCTGGGCGTTGCGATGTCAGGGCCACATCAAAAGGTTGGCTGGAAACGGTTCGTTGTCCGAAGATACGTATCCGGTATCCGAACCATTCACCTTTGCGTGCAAGGGGGATCCGGACGCGCTGGAACGCCTGGTACCGCTTGTTAACCCTTGGGTAACAAGAGGTCTCGTTCACCCAAACGGCATTTACCGTACGGGTGTTTGTCGTACTGTTTCCCGGTGCGACAGATGCCCGTCGCCAGGGGAAGCCGCGGGCGTGCGCCACCGACATAGACCACGTGCCAGGGGGGCCCATGAGGCATGTCCATTTTCCTGCGCAAAGAGTGGCCGCGGCGGCCGGTGGGTCGGACGGGCCCCCGACCGCCCCGTCGCGGCGCATCGGTGACAAGGCCCGCTGGTACCTGCCCGCCGCCGTGGGCGCCGACTTCGCCGGCGCCGCCGTGCCCGTCGGCCTGGTCTTCCACGCGGCGCAGCAGGCCAGGCCCGTCTACTGCGCCCTCGGCGCGGCCCTCGCGTGGACCGGGGTGCAGGCGCTGCGCCGACGTTACGCCACTCGCGCGCTCGGAGAATCCCGCGGAGTGCTGCCCGTCCTGCACGACTGGCTGATTCTGATCGGTGTCCTGGCCGTCGCCCGCGTGCTCACGGAGGAGAGCACCCCCCGCCTGGCCGCCCTCGGAGCGCTGCTGCCCGCCCTGCTCGTCACCGTCGCCTGCCGGAAACTGACCTACCGTCATCTCTTCGCCGCCCGCCGCGAGGCCCAGGCCGTCAGCCGGGTGCTCGTCGTCGGCGAACCCGCAGCCGTCGGGCACGTCATCGCGCACCTCGCGGCGCGCACCGACCACCCCTACGTCGTCGTCGGCGTGGTCCCCGTCGGCGAGGGCCCCCTCGACGGCGGCGTGCCCGTCGCGGCCCGGCTGGACGCCAGGGCGCCCGAGGCCCTGACCGGCGACTCGGCCGCCGTACTGGGCGCCGTCCGCAGCCACCACGCCGACCTGGTGCTGGTGGTGCCCGGGGCGCGGATCGCGGGCGAGCGGCTGCGCCGGGTGGCGTGGGCGCTGCACGACGAGGGGCTGGAGATGGCCGTGTTCCCCGGGCTGGTGGAGGTCTCCGTCAAGCGGCTGGAGACCCTGTCCGCCGGCGGGCTCGCCGTGCTGCGGGTCGTGCCGCCCGTGCGGCGGGGGGCGCAGCCCCTGCTCAAGTCCGTGCTCGACCGGGCCGCGGCCGCCGCCGGACTGCTCCTGCTGTCGCCGCTGTTCCTCGGTCTGGTGCTGGCCATCCGCCTCGGCTCGCGCGGCCCCGCCTTCTACAGCCAGCGCCGGATCGGGCGCGACGGGGTCCCGTTCGTCATGTGGAAGTTCCGCACCATGGTGGTGGACGCCGACCGGCAGAAGGCCGAGCTGTCGGGGGCCAACGAGAACGACGGGCTGATGTTCAAGATGCGCCGCGACCCCCGGGTGACCCGGGTGGGCCGGCTGCTGCGCCGCACCTCGCTGGACGAACTGCCCCAGCTGTTCAACGTGCTGACGGGCAGCATGTCGCTGGTCGGGCCGCGCCCGCCGCTGCCGGAGGAAGTGGCGGAGTACGACGAGGTCGAGCTGCGCCGGCTCACCGTGCGGCCCGGGATGACGGGGCTGTGGCAGATCAGCGGACGCTCCGACCTCTCCTGGGACGAAACGATTCAGCTTGATCTCCAGTACGTGGACAACTGGTCCTTCACCAGTGACGTCGACGTGATGGGCCGTACGCTCCGCGCCGTCGTCGACGGTCGCGGAGCGTACTGAGGTGCCCGAGTGACGTCAGTTCTGGTCGAGCCACCAGCGGTACGTGGCGGCGATGCCGTCGCGCAGCCCGATCCCGGGCTTCCAGCCCAGCGCGTTCAGGCGGGACACGTCGAGCAGCTTGCGCGGGGTCCCGTCCGGCTTGGACGTGTCCCAGGCCAGCCGGCCCTCGAAGCCGGTCACCTCGGCGACCGTCTCGGCCAGCGCCCTGATGGTCAGGTCCTCACCGCAGCCGATGTTGACGGGCTCGTCCCCGTCGTAGCGCTCCAGCAGCACCGCGCAGGCGGCCGCCAGGTCGTCGACGTGGAGGAACTCCCGGCGCGGGGTGCCGCTGCCCCACAGCGTGACCTCGTCGCGGCCCTCGGCGGCGGCCTCGTGGAAGCGCCGGATGAGCGCGGGCAGCACGTGCGAGGACTCCAGGTCGAAGTTGTCCCCGGGCCCGTAGAGGTTCGTGGGCATGGCCGAGATGTACGAGGCGCCGTACTGCTTGCGGTACGACTGGACCTGCACGATGCCCGCGATCTTCGCCAGGGCGTAGGCCTCGTTGGTGGGCTCCAGCGGCCCCGTCAGGAGGGCGTCCTCCGTGATGGGCTGCGGGGCGAGCTTGGGGTAGATGCAGGAGGAGCCCAGGAACAGCAGGCGTCCCACGCCGGCGGCGTGCGCGCCGCCGATGACGCTGAGCTGGATCCTGAGGTTGTCCTCCAGGAACTGCACCGGGTACGTGCTGTTGGCCATGATCCCGCCGACCTTGGCGGCGGCCAGCACCACGGCGTCGGGCCGGACGTCCCTCAGGTACGCCTCCGTCGCGGCGGCGTCGCGCAGATCGAGGTCGGCGCGGCCGCGGGTGAGCACCTCGTGGCCGTCGGCGGTGAGGCGGCGGACGACCGCGGACCCCACCAGGCCGCGGTGTCCGGCGACGAAGACGCGGGCGTGCGGGGGCAGGAGCGGCTGCGGATTTGTCATACCGCCGATGATGCCAGCCCGCCGCCACGCGTCCGTCCGGGCTTACGGGCTCCCGGCCGCCGCACAGACCGCACACCGAGGCCACGCCTCATCCAGAACAGCAACAACGGACCCCAGGGGGACCCATGGGCAAGACCGCACTGATCACCGGCGTCACCGGACAGGACGGCTCGTACCTCGCCGAGCTCCTGCTCTCGAAGGGCTACACGGTGCACGGGCTCGTGCGGCGCTCCTCCAGCTTCAACACGGAGCGGATCGACCACGTCTACCAGGACCCCCAGACCGCCAACCGGTCCTTCGTCCTGCACCACGCCGACCTCTCCGACGGCGTCGCGCTGGTGAACCTGCTGCGCGACATACGCCCCGACGAGGTCTACAACCTCGGCGCCCAGTCCCATGTCCGGGTCTCCTTCGACGCACCGCTCTACACCGGCGACGTCACCGGCCTCGGCGCGCTGCGGCTGCTGGAGGCCATCAGGGCCAGCGGCGTGGACACCCGCATCTACCAGGCCTCGTCCTCGGAGATGTACGGCTCCACCCCGCCCCCGCAGAACGAGGACACCCCCTTCCACCCGCGCAGCCCCTACGGCGCGGCGAAGGTCTTCGCGTACTGGACCACGGTCAACTACCGCGAGGCGTACGACATGTTCGCCGTCAACGGGATCCTCTTCAACCACGAGTCCCCGCGCCGCGGCGAGACCTTCGTGACCCGCAAGATCACCCGCGCGGTCGCCCGGATCAAGGCCGGCCTCCAGGACCACCTCTACCTCGGCAACCTCGACGCCGTCCGCGACTGGGGCTACGCCCCCGAGTACGTCGAGGCCATGTGGCGCATGCTCCAGCAGGACGAGCCGACCGACTACGTGGTCGCCACCGGAGTCGCCGCCACCGTGCGGGAGTTCGTAGAGTCCTCCTTCACCCACGCCGGCCTCGACTGGAACGAGCACGTCCGCTACGACCCCAAGTACGAGCGCCCCAGCGAGGTCGACGCGCTCATCGGCGACGCCTCCAAGGCGCGGGAGATCCTCGGCTGGAAGCCGACGGTCCTCGTCCCCGAACTGGCCCGCATCATGGTTGACGCCGACGTCCGGCAGGTCGAGGACCAACTGGCGGGCGCGACCGTCCGCATCGACCGCTGAGGGCCCGTATATTTCGCCTACGATTCGCCTACGATTCGCCGTGTCCCGGTCATGTCCGCGCTGCTCCGCGGTCCTGACCGGGGCAAACCTGCCGTGTGTCCTCGTGCGCCCTCCGCTGTGAACCCTGTTGCTCCCAAGTTGGTATGCAGTGGGTCAAGTGAGGTGACCGGACCTTCACCCGCGTCCTAGTCTGCGCCGGGTACACATGGCTGTTCGTACAGTTCCAGCCATCAGACCGGGCGTCCCGCCCTGGGGGGTTCATGCGTAGATCCAGAGGGCTGACTGCTGCCCTCGTCCTGTCACTGGCCGGCGCCGGCGCCGGCATAGGCGTGGTGCTGATGCCCGCGGCGTCGGCCATCACCCCGCCGGTGGCGTTCACCGCCGACGAACTGCCCACCTGGCAGCCGGACGGCGTCGTCTTCGCCATGGCCCAGGCGAACGGCACCGTCTTCGCCGGCGGCACCTTCTCGGCGGTCCGCCCGCCCGACGGCGCCGCGGGCACCCAGCAGGAGGCCGTGAACTTCGTGGCGCTCGACGCCGCGACGGGCACCCCCACCTCCTGCAAGCTGGCTTTCACCGTCGGCGACGGCACCGCGACCGTCCGGGCGCTGACCGTCTCCAAGGACGGCAAGACCCTCTACGCGGGCGGCTACTTCGGCGCCGTCAACGGCACCCCGGTCTCCAGCCTCGCGGCCATCGACATCGAGACCTGCACCCCCAAGGCCTCCTTCCACCCGGGCGTCCCCGCCACCGTGCGCGCGCTCGACGTCACCGACGACACCCTGTACGTCGGCGGCGACTTCGCCGCCGTCGAGGGCCAGACCCGCGAGCGGTTCGCCGCGCTCGACGCGTCCTCCGGCGCCCTCAAGCCCTTCACCGCCAACGTCGACGAGCCCGGCCGCGCCGTCAAGGTCAGCAACGACGGCAAGAACGTCCTGCTCGGCGGCGACTTCTTCACGGTCAACGGCTCCAACTCGCACGCGCTGGCGGTCGTCGACGCCACCACCGGCGCGGTCGTCAAGACGTACTCCAACATCCCGTCGAACTCGATCGTCAAGGACATCGCGGCCGACTCCACGGGCTACTACACCGCAAACGAGGGCTCCGGCGGCGGCGTCTTCGACGGCCGCATCGGCCTGAACCTCGACTTCAACGAGAAGTGGCGCGACCGCTGCCTCGGCGCGACCCAGTTCGTGCTCCCGTACGACGGCGTCCTCTACAGCGCCTCGCACGGCCACGACTGCTCCAGCGAGCTGGAGTTCCCCGACGGCAAGCGCAACTTCCTGATGGCGCAGCCGACCGACCACACCGGCACCCCGCCCGCCCCGGTGGACGGCTTCGTGCGCGGCCCGCGCAAGCTGGGCTGGCACCCCAATGCCAACGACGGCATCGGTGAGGGCATCGGCCCGCGCGTCATGGCCGTCGCCGAGAAGGCCGACGTCAAGTACCTGTGGGTGGGCGGCGAGTTCACCCAGATCAACGGCAAGCCGCAGGCGGGCCTGACCCGCTTCGCCAACACCGGCGACGTCGGCGCGCCCACCACCCCGGTCGCCAGCGCCGCCGCCATCAAGCCCGGCGAGGTCCAGGTCCGCTGGCGCACCAGCTACGACCAGGACGACAGCAAGCTGACCTACCGGATCTACCGCAACGGCTCGGCCACCCCGATCCACACCATGACCGCCGACTCCCTGGAGTTCGAGCGGCCGCAGGCCTCCTGGACGGACACCTCCGTCAAGGCCGGCCAGGCCTACACCTACCGGGTGACCGCCACGGACGGCGCCGGCAACACCAGCGCCCTGTCGGCGACCGCCTCCGTGACCGTCCCGGCCTCCGTCCAGGCCTACCCGGACAAGGTCCGCACCGACGGCGCCACCCTCTACTGGCGCTACGACGACACCGTCAGCCCGTACGTCGCCGACTCCTCGGACGGCGGCAACACCAGCGGCCTCCAGGCCAACGCCCCGGCGCTGCGCCAGAGCCCCGGCGCCGTCAGCGGCACCAGCACGGCCATGGGCTTCAACGGCACCAGCCAGCAGGTGTACAGCGACCACCGCCAGTTCGTGAGCAGCAGCTTCACCGTCGAGACCTGGTTCAAGACCGGCACCACCCGCGGCGGCAAGCTGATCGGCTTCGGCAACAACACGGTCAACAACAGCGGCTCCTACGACAAGCAGCTGTACATGACCAACACCGGCCGCCTCGCCTTCGGCGTCTACAACGGCTCGGCCCGCACCATCACCACGGGCCTCCTGGAGACGTACAACGACAACAAGTGGCACCACGTGGTCGGCACCCAGGGCCCCGGCGGCATGACGCTCTACGTCGACGGCCAGAACAAGGGCACCAACAGCGCCACCACCTCCACCCCCTACGCCGGCTACTGGCACGTGGGCGGGGACAACCTCAACAGCTGGCCGAACCGTCCGACGAGCAACTTCTTCGCCGGCCAGATCGACGAGACGGCCGTCTACCCGACGGCGCTCACCCAGGCCCAGGTCAAGAGCCACTACGACCTGGCCAAGGCCCCGACCGACACGGTCTCCAAGGTCCCCGCGACCGAGGACACCTACATCAACCAGGGCGCCCCGGCCACCGCCTACGGCACCTCCACGCAGCTCGCCGTCCGCGGCACCTCCGCGTACGAGACCTACCTGCGCTTCACCCTCCCGGCCGCCCCGGCCGGGCAGGTCCTCAAGGCCGCCTCGCTCCAGTTCAAGACCTCCACGCAGACCGGCGCCGGCACCGCCGACACCGTCTCCGTGGTCCCGGTCACCGGCACCTGGAGCGGCGACGGCACGACGTTCAACACCAAGCCCACCCTCGGCACCACCCCGCTCGGCAGCATCACGGGCGTGCCGGACGGCTCGGCGGTCCAGAGCGTCGAGCTCGACACGGCCGCGGTCTCCGCGGTGCTGGGCAGCAGCTACAGCCTCGGCCTGACCAGCACGGGCACCGACGCGATGTGGCTCTGGTCCTCGGAGTCGACGGCCGCGGACGCCGTTCCGCAGCTGATCCTCACCTTCGGCCAGAAGTAACCGCCTGAAGGCGTGCGGGGCCCGGCACGCGCCGGGCCCCGCACCCCTTTCCACTCACGGGAGCCCCTGATGCACGTTCGCTCCGCAACAGCGTCCGCAGCCCTCCTCCTCACGGCCGCCCTGACGCTGACCGGATGCAGTTCCTCCGGCGACGCCAAGGCCGACGCGGCACCGGCCTCACCGAAGCCGCCGGCCGCGTCACCGGCCCCCGATCCGGCGGACGCGAGCGCCTCGCCCGCCACCCCCGACCCCGACGCCAAGCCCACGGGCCCGGTCCTCCCGGACGCGAAGCTCACCCCGAAGACGGGCAGCTTCAAGGAGAACGAGAAGAAGTACCTGAGCGGCCGCGTCCCGGAGAAGACCGACCCGGCGGCCGTCCTCCAGACGGGCCAGGAGTCCTGCCAGCGCGTGGAACGCACCGCGAAGCGCGACAAGGACGCCGCGGCCGCCTCCATCATCGCGGGCGAGGTGACGGGCGCCAGGGACGCGATCACGTTCCTCTGCCCCGACCAGAAGCCGATCCTGGCCACCGCGGAGAAGGGCTTCGCCGACGGCTCCCGCGCCAACCCGGCCCCGGGCACCTACCGCGCCCTCACCCAGACGACCACATGCACCTGGGAGGCCAAGTCCAAGGACGGCGGCATCCTCGCCTCGGGCCCGGAGACCCCGCCCAAGCCCGGCGACCGGATCACGGCCGCGATCCCCGCAGGCACAGCCACCTTCACCTCGACGAACTGCTACGCCTGGCTCCCGGCGTAACCGCCCACCACCGGACGCCGCCGCATCCTCAAGGTCGGGCGGCGTCCGTGCGTCTTCAGGTCAGCAGCGAGATGTTGCCGAGCGCCGTGGACCACTCGATTCCCGAGGCGGGCCGGATGTAGGCGAGCCGCACCCAATGCTCCTGCCCTCCGTAGGTGCACACCTGCTCGCACACCACGGCCATCAGCAGGCCCGTCCCCTTGCTCGGGATATCGATCACGGTCCGTCCGAGCCAGGGGTGTCACTCGTGCCCGAACGCGTCGTCAGAGGTCACGGATGCCCCCGGGCCTTCCGGTCACTCCCGGTCGGGGATCAGCAGGTGTAAGGAACCGAGCCCAGCTGCGTGCGGCCCGCGCGAGTAGGTGCGGACTCGGACCGGGAGGGGGTTCGGGCAGGGGGGCCTTGCGGTCATTGCCCGTGCGCGTTTCATCCATGGTGCAGGAAACCGCTCAACGTAGTGGACGCATCACGGTCTGCGTGGACGTTGAGGGACGTCTCGGCCTACGGTGAAAACGTCCTGGCGTCCCCGAGGGAAGGTCAAGCCATGGCCAACGAGCGCCTGCGCGCCTCCATTTCGGCGAACTCCGCCACCATCCAGTCGGTTGCCGCCCAGGTCGGGGTGGATCCCAAAACGGTGGAGCGCTGGATCACGACGGGCCGGACGCCGCACCGGACCCATCGTTGGAAGGCTGCGACGTTCCTCGGTGTCGACGAGCTCTACCTCTGGCCGACCGTTGCGCGGCAGACCGAGACGGCGAGTGCCTCCGAGCTGGTCACCTACTATCCGCACCGCGGCGTCGTGCCGGTCGACCTGTGGTCATCATTGATCGACAACGCGGTGAGTCACATCGAAGTCCTCGTCTACGCAGGCTTGTTTCTGTTCGACGGTCATCCCGAACTCGCGGACCGGCTCGCCCGGAAGGCGCGGGCGGGAGCGCAGGTGCGCATCCTCCTCGGTAATCCCGCCTCCGAGGTGATCAGGCAACGAGGCGAAGAGGAGGGGATCGGGGCGGACCTGGCCGCCCGGTCGCGCATGACGCGCCGCTATCTCGAACCGGCCATGACGACTCCCGGAGTGGAGGTACGGCTGCACGAGACAATCCTCTACAACTCGCTCTACCGCTTCGACGATGATGTACTCGTCAACCCCCACGTACTCGGCGCACCCGCAGGCCAGAACCCGGTCCTGCACTTCCGCTACATTCCGGGCGGTCGGAGTTTCCGGCACTACATGAAGAGCTTCGACTACGCCTGGGAACGCGGCACGGCAGCCTAGGCTGGTCGGTATGGCCCGAGTGGATTACTTCAATGACCCGAACGCGCCTGAGGCGAACAGCATCGTCCCGTCCGTGACCGTCGTGGCCCTGGACGACGCGGGTCGGATTCTGCTCATCCACAGAACCGACAACGGCCTGTGGGCCCTGCCGGGCGGGGGTGTGGACACTGGTGAGTCGGTCGCAGAGGCCGCCGTACGCGAAACGCGTGAAGAGACGGGGTTCGACGTGGAGGTGACCGGTCTGATCGGCCTGTACACCAACCCTCGCCACGTCATCGCGTACGACGACGGGGAAGTACGCCAGCAGTTCTCGATCTGTTTCTCGGCCCGCATCGTGGGTGGCGCCCGCCGGACGAGCAGTGAGAGCCGAGAGGTCGCCTTCCTCGACCCCGGCGATCTCGACGGACTGCGGATCCATCCGTCCATGAAACTGCGCATCGAGCACGGGCTCGCCCGCCGAGCCGAGCCCTACATCGGCTGACCGGCGAGACGGGCGTGGGCGCGGGCGACCGCTGCCGCCAGGGTGGGGGTCGCCGCGCTGATCGCCGCATGGACCTCGCTGCCCGGTGCGTACCGCATCAGGATCTCGTCGATGCGGTCCGTGAAGGCGAGTCGCTGGCCGGCCGGGCCCGTCGTCATGTCGGCGCAGGTCAGGGCATCCAGGAGAAGCGCATCCCCCCGGTCGTACACGGCGAGTTCCGCCGTGAGCCCCCGCTGCTCGGCCTCGTACACGGCTCCCGAGTGGTGGGCGACGAGGTTGACGAGTTGCGCCGGGGCACCCAGCGTCACCAGGTACCGGGCGCCGTCGAGGGGGTGGAACCCGGTGTCACGGAGTGCCGGGGCGTACCCGATGTCGTGCAGCCAGGCCGCCGCGACCAGCAGTTCTCGTTCCGCTGGGGGAACGGTCGGAGCCAGCTCACGCGCGCGCTCCGCGACTGCCTGCGTGTGCAGCCAGCGGTTGCCCAGCGGAGACAGGAGGGACTCGGCCAGCCTGGCTGCTCCCCGGGCGGAGTCCAGTACGGATGAGGCCATGGCCTCCACCGTATCGATCTGCGTCCCTCCCCGCCCCCTGGTTCCCCCTGAGGGGGAACGGTTCGAAGCAGTCGCCCCGGACCGGGGCGACAGCTTCGACCGGCAGGCCATGCGCCAACATGGTCTGCCCGAATCCCCAGTCCGTACGGTTGCAGCCAGTAGCAGGCAAGAGGGATCGAAGGTTGCCTCGGCAACCAGCTTCGCCAGCCTCCCCCGTCCCGGCCGAGATCTCAACCCGGTCCGAACGCGGGTGAGCCAAAAGCCCGCACGGGCCCGCCGCAGGCGTCGCGTGGACGGGCGTCACGACGGATCGTGCCTGGCAGCGGCCGCGCGTCGGGGGCTGACGAACCTGATGTGCCCTGCGCACCTCGGGGGGCGGCGCCGCCGAGGCTCCGGGAACGCACGTGAGCCAATCCGAGCAGCGGAAATGCCTTCCGGATCTGCGGCCCGGCGCCCCGCCGCGGTCCGGTACCGTGCGGCCCGGGAAGCGCCAACTTCCCCTGTCCAGAACCCCCTTGCAGCCAGCAGGCACGGCGGACGCGCGTCCGCACGCACGTATGAGGAGAGCTCACATGCCGACCGATGGAGTCACGTCCCGGCCCGCCACCAGTCGCCAGGTGTCCGGACCGCACCGCCTGTCCCTGCCGTACGGCGCCGCTCAGGTCACCTTCCCCGTCCTGGGGACGCTGCTGGCCCTGGACGGCATGCCGACCTCGCGGATCATCCCCCTTCTGGCGGGCTGCGCGGCGCTCGGCGTCGCGCATGTCGTCATCGCCGGCGGGGGCCGCCGGCTCGCAGCGGGCCTGGCCTCTGCCGTCCTGCGCATCACCCAGTGAGGTGCGGCCGTGGGACGCAACGAGAGGCCGGTGGACCGGACCGATCCCGACCGCGCCGCGCTGGCCATGCTGCTGCGGGGAGCCCGTGGCAGGGCCGCTCTGACCTACGCGGCGCTGGCGCACCGGACCGGCATCTCCTCCGCCACGCTCAAGCGCGCCGCCTCCGGTAGGTGGGTCCCCGCCCCGGCGACCGTCGCGGGATTCCTCACCGCCTGCGGGGCCACGCAGGAGGAGGTCGCGACGGCTGAGGCCTTGCACCAGCGGGCCGGCAGGAAACCGCGCGGGGCTCCCGCCCGTGAGGTGATCGAGCCCGGTCGGCTCTCCACGCAGGGCGAACTCAACAGCGCGCTGGTGTCGCTTCACCGGAGCGCCGGATCCCCGCCGTACCGGCAGATGCAGCGGAAGAGCGGAGGGATATGGCTCGCGCCGAGCAGTATCTGGGGCATCCTCCGCCGCCAGAGGCTTCCGGTGAGCTCGGGGCAGATGGCCGCCTTCCTGCGCGGCTGCGATGTCGCGGAGGCGCACCAGGAGCCGTGGCTCGACGCCTGGAGCCGGGCGAAACGGCCGTGCCTCGTGCCCGGTGGCCTTCACCCCTCCGACCCGTATGGCAGCCATGCGGCATCCAGGACGTACGCGGCGGCCTGCCTGCCACGCATCACGAGGCGCGGCACGAACATGCTCCGCCATCGCCCCGCCGCGGCGGCGGCACCGGCGTCGTGGGAAGTGGTCCGGCGAGCCGGCGATCTCGTGGCACTGGTCGACGATGCGAGCGGCATTGACACCCGCTCACTGGCCCGGCGGGCCGGGCTGCCCGTGGAATCCACCGCACAGCTGCTGGAATGGCTCGGCCGGCAGCAGTTGGTCGCGACCCGCGCCGGCGTCCACTTCCCGGGGCCGGCGCTGGAGCTGCCGGACCGCTCCGGCCACCAGCTGCTTCACCGGGCCCTTGCCGGGTTGCGCGACGAAGTCGGCGCTGCGGTCTACTTGAACGGCTACACGGACGGCGATGTCCGGGTAGTCCAGTGCGCGTCCAGTGAGTCGGCACCGCCGGCGGAGGAGTGGGTGGACTTCAGGACTGCGGCTCACGCGAGTGCCATCGGCAAGAGCCTCCTCGTCCAGCTCGACAACGCCTCCCGCATGGACCACCTCGCCCGCCATCCCGCCGTGGGGCTCACCGCGCGCACCATCACCGACCCCTTCGCGCTCTTCGAGCACCTGGACCGGGGCGGCCCGCACGGCGCTCAGTTCAGCCTGCTCGAGTACTCCCCCGAGGTGGTCTGCGCTGCCGTGCCCCTCGGACTCCCCGGCCAGGTCTCCAGCGTCGCACTGTCCCTGCCGGTCAGGCAGTACCCGCGCTTGCTCGCCGCCGCCCGGCGCCTGCCGGAGCTCGCTCCCGGCCTCCTGCTCGCCGGCCTGCTCGGCGAACGTTCCCCGGCCCCCGCCGCAATCCCGCAGCCGACAGGAGGCACCGTGTCATAGGTCGCCCGCCTCTCGCCCGAAAGACACGAGCCCCGACCCGGCAACGCCGGGCGGGGCACCTGGACGATCTGAAGGAGCCGGCCTAGCGGCGGATGTCCCCGTAGACGCCCAGCAGGGTGTCCAGGACGGAGTCCATGGAGAAGGATTCCGCGGCCAGTGCGCGGGCCGCCGTCGAGGTCTTGGTGTTCTCGGCGGGGTCCAGGAGGGCGAGGACCGCCTCCGCCACGCCCTCCGGACCGGGGTCCACCGCCCGGCCCGCGCCGGCTGCCGCGATGTCGCGGGCCAGGCCGTTGGAGTGGGTGACCACCGTCGGGACGCCCACCGACAGGGCCTCCAGGACCGACATGGGGAAGGGCTCGTCCACCGAGGGCAGGACGTAGACGTGTGCGCGGCGGAGTTCCGTGAGGACCTCCGGGGTGGAGAGGGCGCCGGGGACGGTGAACCGGTCCGTCAGGCCCAGGGCGGTGATGCGGGCGCGGACGGCCGCGAGTTCGCCCTCGTCCGGGCCCGCCACCACGAACTCCGCGTCCGGGTGCACGGCCAGCACCGCCGGGGCCGCGTCCACGAAGTCCACCGGCCGCTTGCGGGCCTGGAGGCGGGCCGAGTACAGGATCCGCGGCGGGCCGCTGAGCGGCGGGCGCTCCTCCTGGGCCGGGGTGCCGTTGACCAGACGGACCGCCTGGGAGAGCGGCGGGGCGCCGACCACCGCGTCCAGACCCGTACGCTCGTGCGGGGTCAGGTACAGGAGCGCGTCGGCCCCGCGCAGCAGGCGGCGTACCGCCACCGCGTCCAGGACCTTCGCCAGCAGCCGGTCGCTCGGGTCCACCATGCCGTGGGTCTGGAGGACGAGGGGCTTGCCCGCGCGCAGGGCCGCCAGCGCGAGCGGCAGGGTCACCAGGTCGCGGGCCAGGTGCACGTGGACCACGTCCGCGTCCCGGACCAGGCGCGACGCCGACGCCAGCAGGGCCGGCGAGGTCATCCCGCTGAAGCCGAGGGGCAGCAGCCGGCGGGCCGGGAACAGCTTCGCGGGGACGCCCTCCACCGACGTCGGCCAGGGGTCGAAATCCTCGCCGAGCGCCAGCAGCCGCGCCTCGTGACCGCGCGCCCGCAGCCCCTTCGCCAGGTTCAGGGCCACCCGCACCGGGCCGCCGAAGGCGTGCGAGGGGGAGTGGAGCGTGACGGCGTGCAGGATCTTCACTTCGGTTCCTCCACCGGGCGGCGGCGGCCGTCCTGGGTCTGCAGGGTCAGGGCGGGCAGGTCCTTGTGGACCACCGCACCGGCGCCGGCCACCGCGCAGCGGCCCACCGTCACACCCGCCAGCACGGTCGCCCGCACGGCCACCCACGCGCCGTCCTCGACGGTGATCGGGGCGTTGCGGTAGCGGAAGTCGGCGGCCCGGTGGTCGTGCGAGCCCGTGCACAGCATCGACTCCTGCGACAGGCACACGTGCGAACCGATCGTCACCGGCTCCAGGTTGAGCAGCCAGGCGCCCTCACCGATCCACGTGTGGTCCCCGACCTTCAGCTTCCACGGCCACAGCACGCGCACCTTGTGCCGGATCAGCACCCCCTCGCCGATCTCCGCCCCGAACGCCCGCAGCAGCGCCACGCGCAGCCGGGCGGGACAGAACCACGCCATGAAGAGGGTGTTCATCACCGCGAACCACAAGGCCTGCGTCAGCAACCCCCGCCCCTTGTCGTATCCGGCCAGCGTGAAGGCAGGAAGATCACGCACCAGTCGCCCCTCATCATCCACCCCACGCGCCTCCCCGGGCGCGGAACGCTCAGACTAGACTGCGCGCGGATCACGCACATGGGGTGGGGGCACAGGTGGCTACGGACATACGCACACCCAGCGTGAAGGCGACGCCCCCGGCCCTTGAGGACGAGACGCGCTGGGGACGGGTCACCGCCCCGCGCACCCTGCTCTCCCGAGCCCTCTCGGTACCGCTCGCGCTCGGATTCACCGTCTTCCTCCCGGTGTTCGTCGCCGCCCAGTCCGGCGACGGCCAGCGCGACGCCGCGTTCTGGCTCCAGCTGCTGCTCACCATGTACGCGGGCGCGCGGCTCTCCGCCATGGTGTTGACCAGCCGCCGCAAGCTGCTCCAGGGCTCCTTCTGGCTGTTCGTCTACATGGCCATGGGCGTGGCCCCGCTCGCCCAGGCCGTCCTCGGCCGCGTCCCGACGCCCGTCGTCGGACCCCGCTCCGACCTCACCCTGGCCATCGGCCTGGTCCTCCTCGGGTGTACGGCCTTCGACGTCGGCGTGCTCCTCGCCCGCCACCGGCCGGCGGGCCGCGCGGGCGGCTCCCCGAAGGAACCCCGGCCGGTCATGGCGCACCGGCGGCGGCTCCAACTCCTCACCGCCATCGCCTTCGTGTGCAGCGCGGCGTTCATCCTCAAACTCGGCGGCCCGGCCGTCTTCTTCTCCAGCCGCCAGGAGATCATCGCCGGCATCCAGGACGCGGGCGTCTCCAACGGCGACGGCCAGGCCGGGCAGGCGCTGCTGCGCGGCTTCGGCACCGTCCCCGCGCTGCTCGCCATGCTGCTGTACACCCGCTGGCTGATCACCTCGACGTACGCCCGCCGCACGGTGTCGGTGATCGTCACCTGGGCGGCGCTGATCGCCCTCAACCTCGTCGTCAACAACCCGATCTCGAACCCGCGTTACTGGTTCCTGACCGTCATGTTCGCGATGCTGTTCACCCTCTTCCCGGTCAGCGCCGCCATGTACCGCGTCGCGCTGTCCATGGCCGTGGTCGTCGCCCTGCTCGTCTTCCCCTTCGCGGACCGCTTCCGTTACGACGAGAAGAACTACAAACCCGTCGAGACGACCTCGTTCCTGGAGCCCATGGCGCTCAAGGACTACGACCAGATCGGCATGTTCGCGAACACCATCACCTTCTCCAACTCCGGCCCCGGCCACTTCTACGGGCGCCAGCTCGCCGGATCCGTCTTCTTCGCGGTGCCCCGCTCGGCGTGGCCGGGCAAGCCGCGCGATACGGGTGTGATGGTCGGCCAGTGGATGGGCACGGTCAACACCAACCTCTCCTCCCCCATCTGGGCCGAACTGTGGCTGGACTTCGGCCCGCTGGGCATGGGCGCCGGCCTGCTGGCCATCGGCTACGCCGCCGCCCGCGTCGACCGCCGGTACGCCAAGCGCGCCACCCGCCTCTCCCCGCCGGGCAGCCTGATCTCGGTGGTGGTCCCCCTGGTCGCGGGCTACTCCTTCATCCTGCTGCGCGGCCCCCTCCTGCAGGCCTCGGGCCGCGTCGCGATCGCCGCGATGTGCCTCGCGCTGGTGGCCACGTACCGCCAGGACAAGGGCACCACCCTGCGCTGACGCGGGGCCGGCGGCCGGGGACCGCCCTGGCCGCATGGGGTCAGGCACCTTCGGGCCACCCCGAACCCCTGGAACACCCCCTGACCCGGACGACATGATCCTCTCAACGGCCGCAGCAAGGGGCCGGGGGGAAACGGGCCGGCGCCGCTGAGCGCACACCCGCAGCCGAAACCACTGCGCGTCCGCGCCGCTGCACACACGCAGCTCATTCGCGTCCGAATTATGGGGGATTGTCATGTCTGCTCGTCGTCGACTGGCCCTGCTCACGTCGGTCACCGCCACCGCGGCGGTCGCCTCGTCCGTCCTCCTGACCCTGGGCATGGTCCCGGCCTCGGCCGCCAGCGTGGAGACCTGGGACAAGGTCGCCCAGTGCGAGAGCTCCGGGAACTGGAGCATCAACACCGGCAACGGCTACTACGGCGGGCTGCAGTTCTCGGCGTCGACCTGGCGGGCCTACGGGGGTACGGAGTACGCGGCCTACGCCCACCAGGCCACCAAGAAGCAGCAGATCCTGATAGGCGAGAAGGTCCTCGCCGGCCAGGGCCCGGGCGCCTGGCCGAGCTGCGGACGCCTCGCCGGACTCGGCAGCGACCACGCCGACCCCTACCCGGACGCGCCGACCCCGCCGGCCCCCGCGCAGTCGTGGAAGGCGCAGGTGCTGATCGACTCCGGCAACGGGATCTACCACGCCACCCGCTTCGACAACGGCACCTGGACCCGCTTCGGCAACGTCGACAGCCAGGCCGCGGCGCTCCCGGGCGGCGTCCGGACCACCGCCGAGGCGGGCATCAACGGCGACACGCACGTCCTGGCCGTCAGCAACGAGGGCAAGCTCTACCACTCGATCCGCAACGCCGACCGCACCTGGGGAACCTTCGGGGACGTCCATGCGGTGGCGGGTGCGCTGCCGAACGTGACGCAGGTGGCGGCGGTTTCCTCGGGTTCCGAGTTGCAGGTCGTGGTGGTGGCGGACGGGAAGGTGTACCACACGGTCCGCCGGGCGAACGGGACGTGGGCGCCGTTCGGGGAGGTGGGGAACCCGGGTGGGGCGCCGGTGTCGAAGGTGGCCATGTCGCAGGTGGGCAGTGACACCCAGATCGTGTCCGTCTCCAATGGCTCGCTGTTCCACACGGTGCGGCATGCGGACGGGACGTGGACGGGCTGGGGTAACGCGTCGACCGAGACCGGTGTGACGGGCATCGAGGATGTCGCGGTGGCCGGTACGGGCGGTGACCTCCAGCTGGTGGTGACCGCCGAGGGCGGTGCCAAGCGCTACCACGGCGCGCGCTTCTCCAGCGGTCAGTGGGTGCTGAACGACCTGTCGTCGGTCGTCCCGGCCGGGATCACGGTCACCGACGTCGCCGCGGCCGCCGTCGACAGCGAACTCCAGGCGGCCTTCGTGACCACCGACGGACGGATCCTGCACACCATCCGCCACGTCAACGGGACCTGGACGAGCGCCGCCCCCATGGACCTGACGGGCGTGAGCGGCGACCACACCGGCGTGAACATCACCGCCACCTTCAACTGACCAGCGCACGGCACACCCGAGGAGCCAGCATGTCCATCACCTTCACCCGCCGTGCGCTGACCTCCGTGACCGGCCTCGCCCTGGCCGCATCCGGCCTGGTCGCCTTCGCCGCGTCCCCCTCCTACGCCGCGGGGCCCGCCTACCAGATGCCCTTCAGCTGCAACCAGGCCTGGCTGGGCAACACGTACAGCGGTCACAGCCCCTCGGTCCAGTCGATCGACTGGACCCACGGCAGCACCACGGCCAACCAGCCCGTGCTCGCCAGCGCCGACGGCGTCGTCAGCATCGCGACCACCCTCACCAACCCCGACGGCTCGTACCGGAGTTACGGCAAGTACGTGGTCATCGACCACGGCAACGGATCGAAGACCCTCTACGCCCACCTGAACGACTACGACGTCAGCGCGGGAACCCGCGTCGTACGCGGCCAGAAGATCGGCATAGTGGGGAACACCGGCAACTCCTCGGGCGCCCACCTGCACTACGAGCAGCAGTACAACGGCTCGGTCAAGCAGTCCGTCTTCGACGGTGTGCCGTTCTCGATGGGTACGACGCTGACCAGCCGCAACTGCGCCGACACGACGACCCCGCCGGCGCCGACGGGTCAGTGGCGGGCGCAGGTCGTGGTGGAGGCCGGTGGCGGGCTCTTCCACGCGGTCCGTAACGCGGACCGGACCTGGACGGGCTTCGGCAACGTCGAAAGCGTCACCGGTGCGGTTCCGGGCGGCGTCCGTACCACTGCCGAGGCGGGCATCGACGGGGACACGCACGTCCTGGCCGTCAGCAACGAGGGCAAGCTCTACCACTCGATCCGCTTCGCCGACCGCTCCTGGGCGGACTTCGGGGACGTTCATGCGGTGGCGGGTGCGCTGCCGAACGTGACGCAGGTGGCGGCGGTTTCCTCGGGTTCCGAGTTGCAGGTCGTGGTGGTGGCGGACGGGAAGGTGTACCACACGGTCCGCCGGGCGAACGGGACGTGGGCGCCGTTCGGGGAGGTGGGGAACCCGGGTGGGGCGCCGGTGTCGAAGGTGGCCATGTCGCAGGTGGGCAGTGACACGCAGATCGTGTCCGTCTCCAATGGCTCGCTGTTCCACACGGTGCGGCATGCGGACGGTACCTGGACGACCTGGGGCAACGCTTCCACCGAGACCGGTGTGACGGGTATCGAGGATGTCGCGGTGGCCGGTACGGGTGGTGACCTCCAGCTGGTGGTGACCACCGAGGGCGGCGCCAAGCGCTACCACGGCGCGCGTTTCGCGAGCGGCCAGTGGGTGCTGAACGACCTGTCGTCGGTCGTCCCGGCCGGGGTCACGGTCACCGACGTCGCCGCGGCCGCCGTCGACAGCGAGCTCCAGGCGGCCTTCGTGACCACTGACGGACGGATCCTGCACACCATCCGCGCCCTCAACGGGACCTGGTCGCCCGCCGCCGCCATGGACCTGACCGGCGTGAGCGGCAACCACACCGGCGTGTCGATCACCGGCACCTACAACTGACGCGGCACCAGCGCCCCGCCCCCTCTTCTTCCTGACTCCCTCCCCGCAAAGGACATCTGCGCCATGTTCAAGACCAAGACCACGAAGTCGGCCCGTACCCGTTCCTTCCTGCTCGCCACCGTCGTCCTCGCCCCCGTGCTGGGGATGGCCGCGGCCACCCCCGCGGCGGCGGACGCCCCCACGGTCGCGGACATCGCCCGCTCGCAGGTCGGCAACGACTGCACCCCGTACTACGGCTGCGTCTACCCGAGCGCCTGGTGCGCGGAGTTCTCCCGCTGGGTCTGGAAGCAGGCCGGCGCCAACACCTCCGGCCTCAACGCGGCAGCCGCGTCCTTCTACAGCTACGGCCAGAGGAACGGCACGCTGCACACCAGCGGACCCCAGATAGGCGACGCCGTCCTGTGGGACGACGACGGTTCCGTCTCCGGGGAGGCCAACCACGTCAGCCTCGTCGTCGCGGTCTCCTCGGACGGGTCGCAGATCCAGACCGTCGGCGGCAACGAGAGCCACAGGGTCTCCGCCAAGGGCTGGTTCAACTGGCGCACCTACGTCAACCCGGGCGCCGGCAAGGCCCTCGCCTTCATCTCGCCCGTGGGCGTTCCGGGCACCCCGCCGCCGAACACCACCCCGCCGGCGCCGACGGGCCAGTGGCGGGCGCAGGTGGCGGTCGAGGCCGGCGGCGGGCTCTACCACTCGGTCCGTAACGCGGA
Source organism: Streptomyces sp. NPDC029216 (assembly GCF_040648015.1). NCBI lineage: Bacteria > Bacillati > Actinomycetota > Actinomycetes > Kitasatosporales > Streptomycetaceae > Streptomyces > Streptomyces sp. NPDC029216. Next base: position 24,109 of record NZ_JBEZWL010000076.1, read on the forward strand.
CCGGACCTGGACGGGCTTCGGCAACGTCGAGAACGTGGCCGGTGAGGTCCCGGGCGGTGTGCGGACCTCCGCCGAGGCGGGCATCGACGGCACCACGCACGTCCTGGCGGTCAGCAACGAGGGCAAGCTCTACCACTCCGTCCGGCTCGCGGACGGCAACTGGGCGGGCTTCGGCGATGTCCACGGCGAGGCCGGCGCGCTGCCGAACGTGACGCAGGTGGCGGCGGTTTCCTCGGGTACCGAGTTGCAGGTCGTGGTGGTGGCGGACGGGAAGGTGTACCACACGGTCCGCCGGGCGAACGGGACGTGGGCCCCCTTCGGGGAGGTGGGCAACCCGGGCGGTGCGCCCGTGTCGAAGGTGGCCATGTCCCAGGTGGGCAGTGACACCCAGATCGTGTCCGTCTCCAATGGCTCGCTGTTCCACACGGTGCGGCATGCGGACGGGACGTGGACGACCTGGGGCAACGCGTCGACCGAGACCGGTGTGACGGGTATCGAGGATGTCGCGGTGGCCGGTACGGGTGGTGACCTCCAGTTGGTGGTGACCACCGAGGGCGGTGCCAAGCGCTACCACGGCGCGCGTTTCTCCAGTGGCCAGTGGGTGCTGAACGACCTGTCGTCGGTCGTCCCGGCCGGGGTCACGGTCACCGACGTCGCCGCGGCCGCCGTCGACAGCGAGCTCCAGGCGGCCTTCGTGACCACCGACGGCCGGATCCTGCACACCATCCGCGCCCTCAACGGGACCTGGTCGCCCGCCGCCGCCATGGACCTGACCGGCGTGAGCGGCAACCACACCGGCGTGTCGATCACCGGCACCTACAACTGACGGACGCACGGCGGGCCCGGGACGACCTTCGTCCCGGGCCCGCTCCCGTCCGTCTCAGGCGGCGGCAGCGACCTCGGCGGGTACCTCGACCCGGCCCACCCGCAGCCAGCCCGCCGCCGCCTTCGCGGCGGAGCCCAGGGCCAGGCCCCAGGCGGCGCCCGCCACCCCCCACAGCGCGTACCCGCCCAGCAGCAGTCCCACCGACAGCAGCGAGAAGACCACCTGCAACGACAGGGTGGCCTTCGGGTTCAGCACCCGCAGGGTCAGGAGCGCACACGTCCCCAGGCCCATCACCGCGTACTGCGCCCCCGTCGCCGGCAGCAGTGCGGAGGCCGCCGTCCAGGTGTCGCCGAGCAGGTGCCGGCCCAGCCGGTCCGGCAGGGCGTACAGGACCGCCGCCCAGCCGGCGCCGACCACCGCGAGGGCGCAGCCCATGAGGGCGGTCAGCCGGACCACGCCCCGCTTGCCCGACGCCCGCCCGACCACCGGCGGCCCGAAGGCGTTCGCCGAGTTGAACAGCACGTTCAGCGGCCCGAACAAGGTCGTGGCGCCGCGCAGCGCACCCACCGCCAGCGGGGTCGCGAACACCCCGAGCCCCAGCACCGCGAGCTGGCTGGAGCCGTTGCCCACGGCGAACTCGACCACGAACCGCTGCCCGAGGTGTCCGCGCCGCAGGTACCGCCGGACGTCCGCGCCCGCCCCCCGCACCGACGGCCGCAGCAGCCACAGCCCCAGCCCCAGCGCGGGCAGCGCGGACAGCCCCCACACCAGCACCAGCCGTCCGGCCGACGCCCCGTGCGGCTGAACGGCCAACGCCGCGACCACGCACACCAGCCGCAGCGCATCGGCGGCCAGCGCCCGCTCGGGCACCCGCAGCGCGGAGAAGCAGTACCGCAGCCCGTCCTGGACGAGCACCGGCGCCAGGACGAGCCCCAGCGCGACCAGGGCCCACCCGGCGTCCCCGGGCACGGCCAGACCGGCCGCCCCGAGCACCAGCCCGGCCGCGGCGGCCGCCCCGGCGGTGAACAGCACCGAGGACCGGCACACCGCCCCCAGCCGGCCGGCCTCCTTCTCCAGCACCACGGTCTGCCCGACGTAGGCCATGTTCAGCCCGAGGAGCACGCTGAAGACCACGTACACCATCGAGAAGTCGGCGAAGCCCGACGCCGAGGACAGCCGGGCGGCCAGCACCAGCACCAGGATGTTGGTGGCGCTGGAGGCGGCCTGGTCCAGGACCGAGGAGACCGCGGCGAGGCCCCGCCGGCTCACCGCCGGCCCGAACGGACCGTGCGCAGGGCGACGGTGTCGCCGCCCTCGCCCGGCAGCCGCCCGCCGGCGGCGTCGGGCTCCTGCGACGACGGCACCAGCGGCGAGCGCGCGCCCCCCGCCCCGGCGGGGGAGGTGTCCCGCTTCGACTTCTGGCCCGGCAGCGGGGAGTGCAGCACCGCGCCCAGCACCGTCCCGCCGGCCCCGCTGATCAGCTCGCGGATCCGGGACAGGTCGCTGCGGTGCACCGCGCGCGGGTCGCAGACCACCAGGACCCCGTCGACGCGGTCGACGAGCGCGAGCGCGTCGGCGTACGAGAGCACCGGCGGCGCGAGCACCACCACGGTGGAGTTGGGGGAGTCGGCCTCGGAGATCAGCCGGGTCGCGCGCGGGGAGGTCAGCGCGCGGGCCACGTTGCGGACCCGGTCGCCCGGGATCAGGTCGAAGGCGCCCGACTCCCCGGCGTCCACCACCAGCTGGCGCCCGTCCGGCCAGTCGGACTCACCGGGTCCGCCGCCCGGCCCGCCCGGCAGCTGGCTCCAGCGCGGCCGCCCGCCCGCATCGGTGGGCAGCTGGCTGGCCAGTACCGGCGTGCGCAGGTCGGCCTCGATGAGCAGCACGTCCTTACCGGTCTCGGCGAAGGACGCGGCCAGGTTCACGGCCACCGCGGCGGCCGTCTCACTGCTGCCGCGCGGTGCGACGACCAGCAGCCGGCGCCGGTCGGCGAAGCGGGAGTCGTAGGCCAGCCGGAAGGCCACCGAGCGGTACTCCTCGGCCAGCCGGGGGTCGGCCTCGCCGGCCGCGAGCAGCGGCCCGCCGCCCGTCTTGTCCCGGGGCAGGTAGCCCAGTACGGGCGCGCGCAGGGCCCGGGCCACGTCGCCCTCGGAGCGCGGCGCCGGGTCGAAGACCAGCCGCACCCAGGCGGCGAGCAGGCCGAGGGCCAGGCCCACGGCGGCGCCGAGCGCCAGCGACATGGGGATGCCCGGCCCGTCGGGCGCGGTGGGCACGGCCGCCGGGCTGGTGATCCGGCCCGGGGTCATGTCCAGGGCCTGGAGCTTGGTGATGTTGTTGTTGAGGGTGTTGACCTTGCTCTGGAGGTCGGTCTTGGAGCCCAGCGCCGCGTCGCGGGCCGTGCCCGCCGGCATGGTGTTGATCTGCTTGGCCAGGTCGTCGAGCTGCTTGGCGACGGGGTCGCGCTGGTCCTCGTACCCCTTGACCATCTTGTCGCGGGTGACGTCGAGGGCCTCCTGCCGCTTGAGCAGGTAGGCCTCGGCCATGCCGTTGGCCCGCTTGGCGGCCTCCTTGGGGGAGGAGGCGGTGTAGGTGAAGCGGAGGACCATCGTCTGCGGCGGGTTGGTCACCTGGAGGCCGCCGCGCAGCGCGGCGAAGTCCTTGGCGGGGACCCCCAGCTTCTTCGCCGCCTGCTCGGCTATGGAGCTGGAGAGGGCGACCTGCCGCTCCGAGCCGATGTTGATGGCCTTGTCGGGCGCCAGGCTCGGGTTGAACGGGTCGTCGGTGGGGGCGCGCAGGACGACGTCCGCGACGGACACGTAGGTGTCGGCCGTGGAGACGCCGAGGTAGACGCCGCCCAGCAGGCCGATGCCCACGCCGGCGCCGAGCAGCCGGCGGTAGCGCAGCAGCTGCTTGAACTGGTCCCTGAGGAGGTCCGGTTCGTCCTCGGGCGGGGCCGCTGCCGGGCGGTTCGTCTCGGTCACGACTGGGGACCCCCAAGTGCTTCGTCGATCAGTGCGTCGATGCGGGCCAGGCCCGCTTCACGGCTCAGGTGGGCCGCCACGTGGACGGGGCCGGCCGCGCCCAGCGCGTCCGCGCCCTCGGGGTCCTCGGCCAGGGCCCGGACGGCCTTCAGCAGGGCTTCGGGATCCTCCGGCGGTACGAGCACCCCGGCGCCGGAACGTTCCACCTCCTGGGCGGTCCCGCCCTGTGCCGCGACGGAGGCGACGACGGGCCGGCCGGCCTGGAAGTAGGAGGTGAGCTTCGACGGAACGCTCATGTCCAGTACGGCAGCGTGCTGCGTGACCGCGAGCACGTCCGCCGCGGCGAGGATATCCGGGAACTCTCCGTCGGCGGCAGGGGGGATGATGTCCAGGTTCGGTACGTCGGCCGCGAGGGTGGCGAGGGCGGCGCGCTGGCTGCCGTCGCCCATGAGGACGAAGCGGACGGAGGGGTCCAGCCGGGCGGCGCCGACGAGTACGTCGAGCCCCTGCTTGAGGCCCATGTTCCCGGAGTGCAGGACCACGGTCTGGCCCGGCGCCCACCCCAGGTGCCGGCGGGTCTCCCCGCGCGGCTTGGTGGGCTTGGGCACGTGCGACCAGTTGGGCACCAGGCGGATCCGCTCCGGGTCCACGCCCATGCCCACGACCCGGTCCACGAAGGTCTCGTGGATGACGCCGACCAGGGCGGCCCGCTTGAGGGCGTACGCCTCCGCCCGTCCGGCCAGCGCGGCCGCCTTGTCCCCGCCGCTGATCCCGCTCTGCGCGGCCGCGGCACCCATCAGGTCCTGGACCACGGGGACGAACGGGACCTTCCAGCGGGCGGCGAGCCGCGCGGCGGTCACCCCGCCGGCCAGGCTGGGCATCTGGGCCATCACGGCGTGCGGCCTGGGCATCCGGGGCGGGGCCACGGCACCGTGCAGCAGAATCGATCCTTCGAACAGGGCCCGCTTCACGGCGGTCTGACGCGCCGGCACCGTGTGCGCGCGCCGGTGCACGGTGACCCCCGCGCGCCGTTCGGTGCGCCGCAAGGCCCCCTTGTACTCCGGTTCCAGGGACCAGGCCGGGTAGTGCGGCATACCGGCCAGGACGTGGGTGTCGTGGCCGAGGCCCGCCCAGTGCTCCGCGATCTGGGTGGCGTACGGGCCTATGCCCGCGTGCTCGGGGGCGTAGTTGGTCGAAACCAGCAACAGCCGCCGGTGGCCGGATGTGGACACTGAACGTCCCCTTCTCCCCTGGATGATGCGCACGTCACCCTATTCGTTCACCGACGGGCTGTGGAACGTGCGCGCTATTGTCTGCTAATCGTCCGCACCGGGGGGTGCGGCTCTGGGGGTACTGATGACGGAGCACCACATGTCCGATGCCGCGGCGTCCGCGCGCCGGCCGTACCGGGTGGGCTACGCGCCCGGCGCCTACGACCTGTTCCACATAGGCCACCTCAACATCCTCCGGCACGCCCGCAGCCAGTGCGACTACCTGGTGGCCGGCGTGGTCTCGGACGAGATGGCCGAACTGGCCAAGGGGCGCCGCCCGATGATCCCCCTGGTCGAGCGGCTGGAGATCGTCCGCAGCGTCAAGTACGTGGACGCCGCCTTCGTCGAGACGGTCCCGGACAAGGTGGAGACCTGGAAGCAGGTCCGCTTCGACGTCATCTTCAAGGGCGACGACTGGCGGGGCACGCCCAAGGGGGACAAGCTGGAACGGGACTTCGCCGCCCACGGGGTGGACGTCGTCTACTTCCCCTACACCGTGCACACGTCCAGCACCCAGCTGCGCCGGGCCCTGGACGCCCTCGCCCAGCCGGCGGCCCACCCGCTGGGGGCCGAACCCCTCACCGCCGAACGGCGCTGAGCTCCCGGAACCACTTCACCAGGAACGCCAGCAGGAACAGCGCGGCGACGGCGCCCAGGCCCGCGTACGCCCAGCGGAACAGCGCCCCGCCGCCCAGCAGCAGGAACACCAGGCAGAACACCCCGTAGTCCACGGGCAGCAGGGCCACCGCGCGCAGCGTCGACGGCGCGGCGGCGGGGCTCCCGGGGGCGGCCTTGGGCTTGAGCTTCTCGGTGAGCAGTCCGCCGAAGAAGGTGACCACCGAGGCGAACTGGAAGCCCAGCGGCACCAGCAGCCAGCCGTCCGAGCCCGTGCCGTACTCCTCGGGGAAGCGGTAGAAGGCGATGAGCACGCAGGCGTGCAGCGCGGTCAGCTTGGCGGCGTCCACGACGTGGTCGAGCCATTCGCCCGCCGCGCTGCCGCCCCCGCGCAGCCGGGCCAGCTGCCCGTCGGCGGAGTCGAAGGCGAAGCCGACCGCGAGCGCGGCCCACACGGCGATCCCCAGCCCCCACGAGGGCGCGGCCAGCGCGACCACCGCCACGGCGGCGAAGCTGAACGCGGCGCTGACCAGCGTCACCTGGTTCGGGGTCAGCCCCAGCCCGTAGGAGCCGGCGGCCAGGTACCGGCCGGCGGGCCGGTTCACGAACCGGGAGTAGAGCGACACGCCCTTCGCCGACTTCTGCGCCCCGCGCAGCTCCCGCAGCGCCGTCCCGACCCTCGCCATGCGTACCCCTGTCCGTAGGTCCATGTGTTCGTATCTTCACGGGAAGGGCACATCATCGCAGGGCGGGCGAAGACTTCCGCTCCGGAAGCGCGCGGACGTCCGGAACCAGCAGGACGGAGAGGTTCGCCGCCGCCACCAGCACCGCCGCCACCAGCAGCGGGGCCGTGGTCCCGGTGGCCGCGGCGAGCGGGGCCGCCACCGCGAGCCCCAGGGGGCGGGCCGCGAAGGAGATCAGGGAGTCGAAGGAGCCGACCCGCCCCAGCGCCTCGGCCGGCACCCGCCGCTGGATCTCCGTCTCCCACAGCGGGCTCAGCAGCCCCACCCCGCCCATGCCGAGGAAGTACGCGCCCGCCGCCACCGGCACGGGCAGCCGCAGCGCGAACACGGCCAGGGGCAGGGCGAACGCCGCCGAGGACACCGCGACCCACACCAGCGGCCGGCGCACCGGCAGCCGCCCGGCCGCCCACGCTCCGGCCAGCAGCCCCGCCGTACCCGCCTGGGCGACCGCCACCCAGGAGCCCTCGCCGCCCAGGGAGTCCACGGCGATCAGCGGGCCGAGGGTGAGCAGCAGCCCGGCGGTCAGGTGCCAGACGCCGTGCGCCAGGACGTTGGCCAGGAACCACGGGTGGCTACGGGTCTCCGCCCATCCGGCGCGCAGCTCCGCGGCGAACCCCGGCCGGGCCCCGGCCCCGCCGGCCGCGGCCGGGGTGCGCAGCCCGCCCAGGGTGAGGGCGGAGGCGGTGAACAGGGCCCCGGTCAGCAGCGAGGACCAGCCCGCCCCGATGGCCAGCATCAGCGCGCCCGCGGCGGCCGGGCCCGCGACGCTCGCGAGCCCCTGGGCCACCATCAGCCGGGAGTTGACCCGCAGCCGCTCGGCCCCGCCGGCCACGGCCGCCACCAGCGTCCGGGCCGAGGGGTTGCCGAAGGCGACGGCCGCCCCGGTCACGGCCGACAGCGCCGCCAGGGCCGGGATCCGTACCGGCCCGGAGAGCAGCAGCACCCCGATGCCCAGCTGGGCGGCGGCCCGCACCAGGTCCGCGGCGAGCACCACCCGGCGCGCGGGGAACCGGTCTGCGGCCACCCCCGCGACGGGCAGCAGGAGCAGCATCGGCAGTATCTCGGCGGCGAGCACCAGCCCGAGGTCCCCGGCCGAACCGGTGTGGACCACGGCGAGGGTGAGGGTGGTGGGGATCAGGGCGGTGGCGAAGGCGGCGAAGGTGCGGCCGGCGAGCAGCCGCCAGAGCGTGGGGGTCATGATCAGAACAGTATTTCGCCAGCGAATCATTCGTCAACGAAATACTTTCCCTGCCCGGCGGACGCGATAATGCGCTCATGGGCACAGAAGCGGTCACCCCACCTGCGGCGACGCCGCCACCGGACGAGGACTCCGTCGACCGGCACATCGCGCGGTGGACCGGCAAGGTGCCCTTCGACGTGACCACCGAGGCCGTCATCACCCGCATCCAGCTCCTCGCCAAGCACGTCTCGCACGGCAAGGAACGCGCCCTCGCCGAGACCGGGCTCCAGGCCTTCGAGTTCGAGACCATGCACCGCCTCGCCTCCCGCGGCGCACCCTGGCGGGCCCCCTCCTCCCAGCTCGCCGCCGAACTGCTGCTCTCCCCGGCCGGAATGACCGGCCGCCTCGACACCCTGGAGCGCTCCGGCCTCGTCCGCCGGATCCGCGCCGCCGAGGACCGGCGCCGGGTCGACGTAGAACTCACCGAGGAGGGGCACCGGCGCTGGAGCGAGGCCATGCGCTGGCGCGGGATCGCCGAGGACGAGATGATCCGCCCCCTCGACGACACCGACCGCCGGGCCCTGGCCGCCCTCCTCAAGCGGATGCTGCTCCAGGTCGAGACCCGCGACGGGACCCGCTGAGCCGCACGGCGCCCGGCCCGCCGCAGCCCCCGGCCTGCCGCGGCCCTCAGCCCGTCACCCGCAGCAGCAGCACCGACCGCGCCGGCACCGTCAGCGCCTGCCCGCCCCGGTGCGAGGTCCCGGGCGCCTGCTCCTGCTCCTCCCGCGAGGTGTCCAGCACCAGCTCGTACTCCCCGGCCCACGGCGGCCCCGGCAGTACCCACTCCACCGGCCGGTCCCCGGAGTGCAGCAGCGCCAGGAAGCTGTCGTCCGTCACCTGCCGGCCCCGCTCGTCACGGCCCGGGATGTCCCGCCCCGACAGGTACAGCCCCACCGCGGCCGCCGGCGCGTACCAGTCCCGCTCCGTCATCTCCGCCCCCGCCGGGGTGAACCAGGCCAGGTCCCGCAGCCCGTCCGCGCCCTGCGCCCGCCCCGAGAAGAACGCCCTCCGGCGCAGCACCGGATGGCTGCGGCGCAGCGCGATCACCCGCCGGGCCAGCGCGAACAGCCCGCTCCAGGCCGGGTCGGACAGCAGCGACCAGTCCACCCAGCCCGTCTCGTTGTCCTGGCAGTACGCGTTGTTGTTGCCGCCCTGGGTCCGCCCGAACTCGTCCCCCGCCACCAGCATCGGCACGCCCGTCGACAGCAGCAGCGTCGTCAGCAGGTTGCGCAGCTGCCGCCGGCGCAGCGCGGCGATCCGCGGATCGTCCGTCTCGCCCTCGGCCCCGCAGTTCCACGACCGGTTGTCGTTGGTCCCGTCCCGGTTGGCCTCGCCGTTCGCCTCGTTGTGCTTGCGCTCGTACGACACCAGGTCGCGCAGGGTGAAGCCGTCGTGCGCGGTCACGAAGTTCACCGAGGCGTACGGCCGCCGCCCGCCCCAGGCGTACAGGTCGCTCGACCCCGACAGCCGGTACCCGAGGTCGCGTACGTCCGGCAGCGCGCCCCGCCAGAAGTCCCGCACGGCGTCCCGGTAGCGGTCGTTCCACTCCGTCCACAGAGGCGGGAACGCCCCCACCTGGTAGCCGCCCGAGCCCACGTCCCAGGGCTCCGCGATCAGCTTCACCCGCCGCAGCACCGGGTCCTGGGCGATCACCGCGAGGAACGGCGACAGCATGTCCACGTCATGCATCGAACGGGCCAGCGCCGCCGCCAGATCGAAGCGGAAGCCGTCCACCCCCATCTCCGTCACCCAGTACCGCAGCGAGTCGGTGATCAGGCGCAGCACGTGCGGCCGCCCGGCGTGCAGGGTGTTCCCGCAGCCCGTGTAGTCGGCGTAGCGGCGCTGGTCGGACTGGAGCCGGTAGTAGCCCCGGTTGTCCACGCCGCGCAGCGACAGGGTCGGGCCCAGCTCCCCGGCCTCCGCCGTGTGGTTGTAGACCACGTCGAGGATCACCTCGATCCCGGCCGCGTGCAGGGCCCGCACCATCCGCTTGAACTCGCCGACCTGCTGGCCGGCCGTCCCGCTGGCGGAGTACCCGGCGTGCGGGGCGAAGTAGCCGACCGAGTTGTAGCCCCAGTAGTTGCGCAGCCCCCGCCGCAGCAGGTGGTCCTCGTGCGCGAACTGGTGCACCGGCAGCAGCTCCACCGCCGTCACGCCCAGCCCCGTCAGGTGCTCCACCGCCGCCGGGTGCGCCAGCCCCGCGTACGTGCCGCGCAGCTCCTCGGGAACACCCGGATGGCGCATCGTGAACCCGCGCACGTGCAGCTCGTAGATCACCGAATCGGCCCAGGGCGTCTTCGGCCGGACGTCGTCCGCCCAGTCGTCGTCATCGTGGACGACGACCCCCTTCGGCACGAACGGCGCCGAGTCCCGGTCATCCCGCACGGTGTCCGCGATGTACTGCTGGGGCCAGTCCCGGACGTGCCCGTACACCTCCGGCGGCAGGGAGAAGTCCCCGTCCACGGCCCGCGCGTACGGGTCCAGCAGCAGCTTCGCCGGGTTGTACCGGGCCCCCGTCCAGGGGTCCCAGCGTCCGTGCACCCGGAACCCGTACCGCTGCCCGGGCCGCACGCCCGGCACGAAACCGTGCCAGATCTCGTGCGTCAGCTCGGCCAGGGTGCAGCGGGTCTCCGTGCCCAGCGCGTCGAAGAGGCACAGCTCCACCGCCTCCGCGCCCGGGGCCCACAGGGCGAAGTTGGTGCCCGCCGCCCCGCCGGGGCCCACGTGGAAACGGGCCCCCAGCGGGTGCGACGACCCCGGCCACACCGGTGGCCCCGGGTGCGCGGCCGCCCGTAACACCCGTGCCTGGACCCGCTCCCGTACGGCGTCCATGTCGGGGCCGCCCCGTGGGGCGGCCTCGGTGGTATCGCTGGCGACGGCATCCACCGCCTCTTGCTCGGCTGCGCTCGACACTGCCCGCCTCCACGGCTCCTCGGTACCGGCGGAGGGAGTGAGGCCCGGCGTCCCGGCCAGGGCCCGCCCCCGTCTGGTCCTTCCCACTGTTCTGCCCGGACTGCCGTACCCGGAACGTGTCCGGCCCTCACGTTTCCCCCGGAGGGCCCCGGTCGTTGGACGGGGCGTGACACTTCTGACGAGGCGGGCAGGGGCGGGATTGGCCGCCGTGGCGGTGTGGGCGGCCCTGCTGGGCGGGCTCACCGGCTGCACCGAGGACGGCGGCTCCCCCGTCGAGGTGCAGCTGCCCGGCAAACCCCGCTCGCCCGACGAGGCCATCCGCATCACCCCCGACGACAACGCCAAGGGGGTCCCGGCCGACGGCCCGCTGCGGGTCACCGTCCCCGAGGGGCGGCTGGAGCGGGTCGTGGTCACCAAGGTGGAGGACGCCCAGCAGGAGCAGGTCCCCGGGTCCATCGCCGCCGACGGGCTCAGCTGGAGCCCCGACCCGGAGGCCGGCCGGCTCTCCCTCGCCGCCAAGTACACCGTCGACGCGGTCGCCCTCGACGGGCACGACCGCCGCCAGGCCCGCCACACCACCTTCACCACCTACGTCCCCGAGGAACGGTTCATCGGCTACTTCAAGCCCGAGAACCGCTCCACCGTCGGCACCGGCATGATCGTCTCCTTCAACTTCAGCCGGGCCGTCAAGAACCGCGCCGACGTCGAGCGGGCCATCACCGTCACCGCCGACCCGGCCGTGCCGGTCGTCGGCCACTGGTTCGGCAACGAGCGCCTCGACTTCCGGCCCCGCGAGTACTGGAAGCCCGGGACCCGGGTCACGGTGAAGATGAAGCTCCGCGACGTCGAGGGCGCGCCGGGGGCGTACGGCATCCAGGACAAGACCATCGAGTTCACCATCGGACGCTCCCAGGTCTCCACCGTCGACGCGGCCGCGCACACCATGGAGGTCCGGCGGGGCGGCGAGCTGCTGTCCACGATCCCCATCAGCGCGGGCGCCCCGAAGAACACCACCTACAACGGCAAGATGGTGGTGATGGAGATGTTCGACGTCACCCGGATGAACGGCGCCACCGTCGGCTTCACCAGCGAGGACGGCAAGGGCGAGTACGACATCCCGGACGTCCCGCACGCCATCCGGCTCACCGCCTCCGGGACCTTCCTGCACGGCAACTACTGGGCCAGCCCCGACACCTTCGGCACCACCAACACCAGCCACGGCTGCGTGGGCCTGCGCGACGACAAGGGCGGCGGCTCGGACACCCCGGCCGGCTGGTTCTTCGACCGGACCCTGATCGGGGACGTGGTGGAGGTCGTCAACTCCCAGGACAAGACGGTGGCCCCCAACAACGGACTGGGCGGCTGGAACATGTCCTGGGCCGACTGGGTCGCGGGCTCGGCCGCCGGCTGACCGGCCGCCCGCGGGCACCCTCCCCGGGCGGGCCCCGCAATCGAGTGGTCGTCAAACCGGAATGCCGTAGCCGGTGAGTGTCCTCCGTCCGCCACGCCGGGCCCCGCCCGCAGCCTGGCAGGGCCATCAGCGCAGGCGATGGCCGATTTCGTGGACGGAGCGTCATGTCAGCAAGGAACTGGACCCTCGGGCTGGCCGTGGGAGCCGTGCTCGCGGCCACCGCCGGGGCCCCCTCCGCGCTCGCGGCGGGCCCCGGCACCGCCC